>JALEKC010000103.1 GCA_022769325.1 Eubacterium sp.
CATCTACCATTCGGAAAGATTACAAAATAATCAAAGATGGTGTGACAAAATCCAATAAAGATTCTGCTAAGGAGATGTTCATTACCGGCGAAAAGATTGAGGCTCTTGCCGAGCGCGCCAGTGGTATTTCCGAGGAAGAATTTATCAAATTGGGAATCAATGCCAAAAACTTTGTAAAAGCACTTCACGGTGGAGGTTCCGTATCTCTCACAGATGCAAACTACGATTTAGATACCAGTTTGAATGTAACCAAGAAATTGGGTAATGACAAGTGGAAAGCTCTTGCCAAAAAAGTAAATGGTTAATTTGTTTATTTTTTATCTAACGTAAATACTTGTATCATCAACCCGGGAATTTGTTCTACAGACAGATTCCCGGGTTTTTTCGCACAACTCCGATAAGTGCTTGAACAAAATGGTACTTGGCGTGTGCAAAATTAAGTAGATTCCCTCCTACTCAATTATCATAATTTGGAAAGAATTTCTTTACCGTTTCTTTATGAGTTTAGGATTGAAAAAAATTTTCAAAACGTTTATAATAATATTGAGACATTCTACTTGCTAACATCATATTGGAGAGAGTATTATGAAAAGGAAAAAGATTGGCGTCTTATTGGCGCAGGCTGATGAAGCAACTCAAAATCATTTTATGCAGGGGTTTTTGCAGGAAGCATTTACCCTTAATTATGATGTTTTGATTTTCTCTATGTATGTTAAGTATCAGCAGACCAATCTCCGTGAGATTGGGGAATCCAATATATTTAACCTTGTCAATTATGATCTTTTGGACGGTATTGTGATTCTTTTGGACACGTTACAGACTACGGGACTTGCGGATTCTCTCCAAGAACAAATTCATGAAATTTTTGACGGACCGGTTTTAGTGATCGACCAAACCAGTCCTTATTTCCCATCTGTTATGAATGACCACCGCACACCGATTCATCATTTGATTGATCATTTGATTGATGTGCATCATTATAAAGATATTGTTTTTTTGAATGGCAAAGAAAATCACATTCATTCCATTCAACGTTTGCAAGGATATAAAGACAGCATGGAAGCCCACGGACTTCCTGTTTGCGATGATAATATTTATCATGGAGATTATTGGTATACCAGTGGAAACCAGATGGTGGAACAAATGCTTATGGAGCGAGAGACATTGCCCGAAGCCATTGCTTGTGCCAATGACTGTATGGCAATCGGGGTTTGTTCTGCTCTGGCCGAACATGGCATCAATGTTCCAGATGATATCGCTGTCATCGGCTACGATTCCACAGCCGAAGGCAGATATAGTCCGGTCCCTCTTACCTCTGCTGAGATTCCGGCAAAATCCTGTGGCAAATATAGTGCCAGATGGATAGATGCCTCTCTCCGCCACCAGTCACTTCCTGAGTATACCTCAGAACCGGAATTATGGATAGGCGGAAGTTGTGGTTGTTCGACAGAAAACCTCAGTCTCCTTTCCCCACTGCGCAGACAGTGGGAAACCCGACTTTCTTCCGAAAGTTATTACTCCTGCTTCAATCATCTTATGGAAGATTTGTTGTCCCAGCATACTTATCAGGACTTTTTTAATATTGTTTTTCAGTATACGTATCAGATTCCAAATTTTGACAGCTTTCACGTTTGCCTCAATGAAAATTGGAATCATGCATCAAAAATGATTGGTGAGGATGCCATTCGTACCGGTTACTCAGATCGTATTTATCCAATCCTCCACTGCAATCAAAATTGTATGATGGAAAACCAGATTGATTTTACTAAATCTTTTGAGTCAAGGTTACTTCTTCCGGAAATTCATGAAGAACGTGATAACCCATGTGCATATATTTTCACACCTCTTCATTTTGATGACCAATGTTTTGGCTACGCTGTCATCAGTTATGGAGACAAGCCTTATGTCTATAATGAGAGCTACAGTTTATGGCTGCACAGTATCATGCAGGGCATGGAATCCTTCTATCGTCAGGATATTTTGCGGCAACTTTTGAAAAATATGGAATCTGCTCAAATTCGTGATTCTCTCACCGGATTGTACAATTATCGTGGTTTGATTTCTCAGACCAAACAGCAGATTACAGAGGCGGTTCATGCAGAAGATACTCTTTTGATAACATCGATTGACCTTAGTGGATTAAAAGATATCAACGCCGGCTATGGACGCTCCGAAGGAGATGTTGCCATCACAGCCCTGGCCCACTTGATTCAGGAATCCGCCTTTTCGGATGAAATATGTGCCCGCACCGGAAATGATGATTTCATCGTATGTTCCTTGATTCGGGACAACAATTCTCACCGTGCGGAAGAGTTTATCTCGGCACTGTCCAATAAAATCAACATTTTTAACTTGGAAAATAAAGATTCGTTCCAAATACATATTTGCTATGAATATAAAGCACAAGCGATTGGTAAAATCCACTCTGTAGAGCAATTAATCAATGATACCATTAGCGAAAAAAATGGAAAAAAATTACGGGAAATTCAGCAGCAAGAACGTTCGTCCCACTTATCTCAAAAAGACAAAGAACAAGATGAACTTGTTACTAAACTTTTGGACAACAACCAGTTTATTTACCATTTTC
>JALEKC010000125.1 GCA_022769325.1 Eubacterium sp.
CACTATATCCTGTTCATCACTTAATCCACGTGAAAATATCGGATGCTATTTACAAGTTTTTCTGAAATCATACGCAGCTCTTCGGCACTTGTATTGAGTTTGGCAAAGGTATCTGCCACTTCTTCCGTCTGCTGATAGGTCTGCTTCGTACTCTCCAGATTGTTCTTTGCAATTTCCGCCAAAACCTCTACAGCTCCGACCACTTCATTTCGCACCTCTTCCAGTTCTCCGGTACTTTCTTCCATTTGGCTCATACGCTGCATGGAAGCCTGAATTTCTTCCATAACTTCCTGCAATACCTTTCGAGTCTCTTCCATACTTGAACTCTGATTGGAAATAATTTCTTGCATCTTCTGCATACTTTCCACAGCACCTTGGGAATCTTCAGCTAATCGTTCCGCAGTCCGTTCAATTTCACCGCTGGATGAATTGGACTGTTCGGAAAGTTCTTTGATTTGACTGGCAACGACGGCAAAGCCTCGGCCGCTTTCCCCTGCTCTCGCAGCTTCAATCGAAGCATTGAGGCTGAGAAGATTGGTTTCTTCCGCAATGGAAGAAATAAATGCCGTGGACTCCTGAATTTTTTGAACCGACTGATTGGTGCGATCCGTCTGCTCCTGAACATTTTGTAGCATGGATTCCACCTGTTCATTGATATGACAGAGATTTGCCAGGGTCTCCGCTGCCTTTTCACTGGAAGCCTGCATGCGAGCGGCGGTCTGACTCAACAGTTCTACCTCCGAAGTTGTCTTTGTTATAGTATCTCCCATTTCTTTCATGTGCTTGGAGGTATCACTGGAATTTTCGGCCTGTTCGGTAGAATTACCCACCACTGTGTCTACCGCCAGACGTACATTATCCATGGTATACCGGGTATCTTCTGCCGCTTTTCCCAACATTTCCGAAGCCTGTGCAAGGCTTTGGGCGTGGTGGGAAATTTCCCTTATCGTAGTTTGCATGGTGTCACACAGAGCGGCTGTTGCCCGAGCCAAATCCCCAATCTCGTCCTTTTTCTTCAAAAGCTTCTGGTTGATTTCAACTCCAAGATTTCCTTCCGCAATTTTTCGCACCAAATGAATACTTCCATTTATGTTCCGACTCATGGACACCGCCAATTTCGTCGCAACTGCCACACATACCAGCATGATAAATCCAACGGCAATCAACATAGTAATCAGCATTCGATTGATGGCAGCATCCTTTTCCTGTTTATTGGTTCCCACAAATACCATGCCAACCACTTCATCTTTCGAACCTTCCTGATACACAGGCATAAAGTAACCATAATTCAATACGCCTTCAATAGAAACCGCCTTGCTGAAATATTCCTTTTTCAATTGGAGCACCTGTTTGGCCACCGTTTCTCCTGCTTCCGACTGCAGGATACGTTCTCCCTTGTCATCCACCGCCGATGTCATGATACGCTTTTTCCCATAAAAGAATGTGACATCCATGCCTGTATTTTTCTTGATTCGATCCACAAGATTTTCAGATTTGGATACATTATAGCTACCTTTCCAAATATCTCCATTGCTTGTCTGCAAATATTCTCCGGTGTTTTGATCGTATGCTGCAAGAGTTGCCGCTGCCGTTCCCTTAAGGGCTTCTTCAATCTCTTCCATCATAGAATTTCGTACCATAGTCAACGTAAGAATCATGGCAACTGCCCCCAGCAGAAGTGTGGGACCAATGGCCAGCAATAGTATTTTCTTCTTAATCTTCATCCGTTCCCTCTCCTTTTTTAATGCGTATTTTTCGCTATTATTTTACTACTTCTACGGTTTTAAAATACCAGTTGATTCCACCGGTAATGGTGGCATCGTCCAATGTCTTTCCTTCTTTTCCCACTTTTTTCCCATCGTTTGTCTCAATAATTCCATCAAAGACTCCATTTTCACCGGACAAAATCTTTTTCTTCGCTTCCTCCACTTTTTCAACGGTTCCTTCTTTACAAAAGTTTGCCAATTCTGTAATTCCCACCAGATTTTCATTCATACCACCATAATAATTGCTGCCGTCCCACGTACCGTCCATGACACTCTGCACTGCCGTGGTATAATAGGCACTCCAATTCCAGATGACGCTGCAAAGACATGCCTCTGGGGCCTCCTTACTCATATCCGAGTTGTAGCCGATGCCATATACCCCCTTTTCCTGCGCCATTGTCTGCGGATAAGAGGTATCGCAATGCTGCGTAATCACATCGCAGCCCATATTCAAAAGTTTCTTGGCAGCCGCTTTCTCCGCTTTGGGATCGTACCAGCTGTTGGTGACTTTCACATACACTTTGGCATCTGGATTCACCGAATAAATCCCCAGTGCAAAGGCATCGATGCCTCCGGTCACTTCCGAATTCGAGTCATCCATGGCTGCCACATAACCAATTTTATTGGCAGTTGTATTCATCCCCGCCACAATACCACTGAGATAACGTGCCTGATAGATTCTTCCAAAATAATTGTTGAAATTTTTTCCATTTGACATATAGCCGGTTCCATGGGAAAAATATACATCCGGATACTTTTCTGCCATTTCCGACACTTTTTCCATATAACCCCAACTGGTCGCAAAAATCACATTGCATCCCTCATCAATACACTCTTTGATGGCCTTTTCCGTCGCCTTTTCATCCGTATCATCTACATTAATCTTACGAATAATCTGATCATCTGACAAGCCAAGATTTTGCTGCATTCCCTGAATCCCCAAATC
>JALEKC010000133.1 GCA_022769325.1 Eubacterium sp.
CTATGTTGAAAAAACGTGTTCGACAGAGCCAGGAGCATGAAAAGTTGTTGGATTTGGTTCAGAATAACACCTATATGTTTGTCGAGATGTCGGATGTAGCAGATGCAGAAGCCCTTGTGGATCATGTGAGACTTCTTGAGAATAAAGATAATTTTGTGGAGCATTTCTTTATTTGTTTGGGGGAAGGAAGAGGAAAGGTATATCCCAAGTATTGTTCTAAAAAACCGGGATATCCTCCCAAGATGAAAGCCATTGGAAGTGTGTTGAACCGGCGTGTTATTCAGACAAAGCCGTTTTTTACCTCTGAATTGCTGCCGAAGGAAGCGGTGACACAGGAACCCATGGTTTATTATTTCTTTCCATTGCACAATCTACAGGATACATTTGGTTATTTTGCCATTAGTTACCAGGGAGAGCATAGTTGTGAACAAACCTTTCACAGCTGGATTGCCATTTTGGGAAATGCACTTGAAAATTTGAGATTAAAACAAAAAACCCATGCACTACTGGAAGAGTTAAACAGTCTCTATATTCATGATGCGCTTACCGGACTTTTAAATCGGCGTGGTTATGAAAATTCCACACGAGAAATGTATCAAAAAAGTATTGTAGAGCAGAAATCCATGGCGATTTTTTCAATCGATATGGATGATTTAAAAATCGTAAATGACCAATTTGGCCATGCCCAGGGAGATCTTGCTTTAAAGACGATTGCCAGAGCCATGGAATATGCTGCCAAAGAGGGCGATTATTGTGCCCGAATCGGTGGCGATGAATTTACGGCATTTGGTTTGGACTATGAAGAGGCTGAGGCAGAAAAATTTTTATTACGATTTCACGAATATCTGACAGAATTTAATCAAAGTAGTCAACTTCCATACAATGTCTGGGCAAGTTGTGGATATTGTATCATATCCGGAATGCACGATATGACCTTGGAGGAAGCGGTAATTGAAAGTGATGCAAGATTGTATCAGGAAAAGAGGGAAAGAAAGGAAAATTCTGTGGAAGAAGTTTTACGTAAGAAAGAGGGGTAATAGAACTTGAATGGAGAAAAAGTGGTGGATATAAGTACACAAGAGTATCAGAATAAACGAAAAAAAAGAGTGAAAAAAATAAAAAAGATCATTGTTGTACTTTGTATAATATGCCTTGTACTTCCTTTGATTTTATCGATTTTCCTTTTGTTTCGTGTGAGTCAGTTGGAAAACAAGATAAATATCATTTTGTCCGAAGAGACATCCCAACAGGAGCAAAATAGCATGGATGTGGTGGAAGCAAAGGAAAAAAATGTAACAGGCGGAGGCATTACTGTTTCTGCCGGGAAAAAAGTATATCTTACCTTTGACGATGGACCCAGCAAAGAGACGGAAAAAATCTTGGATATTTTAAAAAAGAAACAAGTGAGAGCTACTTTTTTTTCCATAGGCCGGGAGGATTCCTTTTCCAGGAAGATGTATCAACGCATTGTTAAGGAAGGACATACATTGGGGATGCATTCCTACTCTCACCAATACAAAGAGATTTACCAGTCCATGGAGAATTTTCAGTCGGATTTTGAAAAAATATCCAATTATCTGACGGAAGTTACGGGGATAAAACCGCTTTATTATCGTTTTCCCGGTGGAAGTATCGACCATGCAAATAATCTGGAAATGGCGGAATTGGAGCAATTTTTTTCTTCCCAAGGAGTTACTTACTTTGACTGGAATGTAATTGCCCCCAACAGTGTGACAGATCATGTATCCACTTCTAAAATGGTAAATGGTATTATGAATGGTGTAGCTTTATATGATACATCCATTGTATTGATGTATGATGCCGCAGATCGTAAAATGACAGCTAAGTCTTTGGAACCCTTATTAGAGAGGCTGCTTAATGAAGGTTATGAAGTACTTCCGATTGATGAAAATACCATTCCTATTCATCATTCGTAAGAAATCATATAAATAACAGGAGGATATAGTATGAGTTTTTTTAAAGAATTAAAGGAAGATATTGTACAGTCTGTAAACGAACTTGGAGATTCTCTCGAAGAAACCGTAGGAGAAGGGAAAAGTACGGATATGGATGTTGTGGAAGAACCATTGGAGGATAAAATAGTGTCAGAATATCCGAATGAAGATGCGGAGGAGGAACCGGAAGATATGGAAGAATCCTTCGTTGAAACCGAATCCGAAGGAGAATCGGCAGAAGAACCGCAGGAAGAGATTCCTTCGGAAATTAGTGAAGAAGATATGAAAAAAGAAATACAAAAAGAATTGAGTAATATTCTGCAGGGGGATTCCAGATTTCAGGATGAAGAAATCTCTCAGGAGAGTCAGGATGATTGGCAGGAATCTGAAACCATAGAGGAATCCGTTGCGGATGAAGCAGAGAAAGAAGAAATAAAGGATATGGAGGAACCAATAATGAGCGATTATGAAGAAACGACAGTACAAGATTTTGATCCAGAAGAGACAACCGTGATTACCAAAGGAACTACAATTAGCGGAGGGATTAAGTCCGATACCGCTCTTATTGTCAAAGGTGTCATTGAAGGAGATGTGGAATGTCTGGGCAAATTGACAATTACCGGTAGAGTGTCAGGAAACAGTATTGCCTCTGAGATTTACGTAAACACACCGCGATTGGAGGGCAACCTGGAAAGCCGTGGTAGTGTGAAAGTGGATGTAGGAACCGTGATTATTGGTTCTATTACCAGTTCTTCTGTTGTCATTGCCGGTGCCGTAAAAGGGGATATTGATGTCAATGGTCCGGTTGTCATTGATTCCACAGCCGTTGTAAAAGGAAATATTGTGGCAAAAGCTATCCAGCTTAACAGTGGAGCTGTATTTGAGGGATCTTGCGAATTGAAATATGCAGATGTTGACTTGGATTCTTTCTTTGAATAAAAGACAATAGCAGACGCTTTTGCGTAGAATGGAGACAGTTATGAAATATAATCGAGTGTTATTAAAATTGAGCGGAGAGGCACTTTCCGGAGAAAAAGGAACCGGTTTTGATGAGGCAACCTGCATTGGTGTTGCCAAGCAGATAAAAAAACTGGTGGAAGAAGGGTGTCAGGTTGCCATCGTGATTGGCGGTGGAAATTTCTGGCGTGGACGTACCAGTGAGACGATTATGCGAAATCAGGCAGATCAGATTGGAATGCTTGCTACTGTGATGAATTGCATTTATATGTCGGAGATATGTCGTCATGAAGGAATGAAAACCAAAGTATATACCCCTTTCGTTTGCGGTGCATTTACGGAACTTTTTAGTCGTGATAAAGTCGAGAACGGATTTGAAAATAAAGAAGTGGCTTTCTTGGCCGGAGGAACCGGTCATCCTTATTTTTCAACCGATACAGCTACGGCACTTCGTGCCATTGAAATTGGGGCTGATGTGATTTTGGCTGCAAAATCCATTGATGGTGTATATGACAGCGATCCAAGTTTGAATCCGGATGCGAAAAAATATGATACACTGCCAATTAGCAAAATTATTGATGAAAAATTAGGTGTCATTGATTTGGCTTCTGCAGTTCTTTGTTATGAAAATAAAATGCCAATGTGTATCTTTGGCTTAAATGAAGAAAATAGCATTATTCATTGTGTCAACGGAACTTGCACAGGCACCGTGATTACCGTATAATTTTTAAAATCAGATAGAAGGAAGGATAATAAAAATGGATATTAAAGTATATGAAGAAAAAATGGAAAAAACATTGTCAAATTTACAGGAAGAGTATGTGTCAATTCGTGCCGGACGTGCCAATCCACATATTCTGGATAAAATTCAAGTGGATTACTATGGTACGCCATCTTCTTTACAGAGCGTTGCCAATATTTCTGTGCCGGAAGCTCGTATGATACAGATTCAGCCGTGGGAAGCAAGTTTGATTAAAGACATTGAAAAAGCAATTTTGGCATCCGATATCGGATTAACACCTGCCAATGATGGAAAGACCATTCGCCTTGTGTTTCCGGAACTTACCGAAGAACGACGTAAGGAACTGGTAAAAGACGTAAAGAAAAAAGGTGAAAATGCTAAAGTTGCTGTTCGAAATGTGCGTCGAGATGCCAATGATACCATTAAAAAAGAGAATAAAGCAAACGAAATTTCGGAAGATGAGCAAAAGCAGTTAGAAGATCAAATTCAGAAATTAACAGATAAGTATGTTGCTAAAATTGAGGATGCCATTGAGGCAAAATCAAACGAAGTAATGACGGTTTAATGGTGGATTTCTATGAGCGAGACAAGAATGCAGGTGCCGGAGCATGTGGCAATTATTTTAGATGGAAATGGACGTTGGGCAAAAAAACGTCTTCTTCCACGAAAGGCAGGTCATGTTGCCGGAAGTCAAACGGTGGAACAGATATGTGAAGATGCGTGGAATCTGGGCATTAAATATTTAACAGTATATGCCTTTTCCACGGAAAACTGGAAACGTCCTCAGGATGAAGTGGATGCTCTTATGAAACTGTTGCGGCGTTATTTAAAAGATTGTATAAAACGAAGCACAAAGAACAATATGAGTGTTCGGGTACTGGGTGATATTACCCCTTTGGATGAGGATTTGAAAGCCAGTATATTGGAATTGGAAGAAGTATCCAAGGATAATACCGGTCTTCATTTTCAAGTGGCTTTAAATTATGGAAGTCGAGATGAAATCCTTCGTGCTGTCCAAAGGATAGCAGAAGATGTAAAAATGGGAAAATTGGAATCTTCACAGATTACAGAAGAAAAATTTTCCTCGTTTTTGGATACCAAAGGAATTCCGGATCCGGATTTGTTGATTCGAACCAGTGGAGAAGAACGCTTGTCTAATTTCCTTTTATGGCAGTTGGCATATACCGAGTTTTATTTTACGGATGTGCTTTGGCCGGACTTCAATAAAGCCGAGTTGGAGAAGGCAATTGCGTATTATAATAAGAGAGATCGAAGGTTTGGCGGAGTAAAATAAAAGAGTTGAATGGAGTTTCGTTATGTTTGGCAAAAGATTTATCAGTGCAGTCATTTTATTGGCTTTTGCAGGAGTTGCACTTGTTTTTGGTGGTAGTTTTTTATTGGTCCTTAGTGCAATTGTGGCAATTGGTGGAACCTATGAAATCTTGAAAATGGATAAATTGCAGGGAACCATACTGGGAATCGTAAGTTATATTTCGGTTTTTGGATATTATGGAATGCTTTTTTTCCATCAGCAGCAATATTTTCCTTTGTGGATTGTACTTACTGTAGTTCTGCTCTTGGCTGGTTATGTTTTTACCTATCCCCAATATGATATTAAAAAGGTGGGATTGGCTTTTTTACCAGTGGTGTATGTCGCTGTTTTGATTTCCTATATCTATCAAACACGTGAACTTCCTTATGGAAATTGGTTTGTGTGGTTGATTATCATCGGAGCATCTGGTTCAGATACCTTTGCTTATTTGACTGGAATGTTGATTGGCAAACATCATTTTTCAGAATTGAGTCCGAAAAAAACCATTGAAGGATGCGTTGGTGGAGTCATAGGAACAGCAGTACTGACTTTGGTTTATTCCTTTTTCCTTCCAACAGGTGCCGTTGAATTACTGGGAGTAAATACACAGATTCTATTTCTATTTATCGGTGCCATCTGTTCTGTGGTTTCCCAAATTGGAGATTTGGCAGCTTCTGCCATAAAACGGAACTATGGTATCAAAGATTATAGTAATTTAATCCCTGGACATGGGGGGATTATGGATCGGTTTGATAGTATTCTTTTTACTTCTCCTTTTGTTTTTTATTTTTTACTTTTTTTTATATGTTAAGGAAGGGAGGAAGCAAAGATGAAACAGATATGTATCCTGGGTTCTACCGGTTCCATTGGAAGTCAGACTCTTGAAGTGGTTCGCAACAATCCGGAAGAATTTCAGATTATTGCTTTGACTGCCGGAAATAATATCAAACTTCTGGCAGAGCAAATAGAAGAATTTCATCCTCATCTTGTTGCTGTAAAAACACCGGGAGGGGCAAAGCAATTAAAAACTTTGGTAGAGCAAAATCCTTCATTTGAAGGAAAACTGCCTGAAATATATGTAGGAATGGATGGATTTATCCAATGTGCCACACATCCACAGGTGGATCTTGTTGTAGCCGCCATGGTGGGGATGATTGGACTTCAGCCGGTGATAAAAGCCATGGAACACAAAAAAAATATTGCTCTTGCAAATAAAGAGACCCTGGTAACGGCGGGACACCTGATTATGGATTTAAAACAAAAATATCAGGTTAATCTATATCCGGTGGATAGTGAACATTCGGCTATATTTCAGTGTTTACAAAGTGGGAAGCAGCAAGAAATTGAACAGATTTATCTGACGGCTTCCGGTGGACCTTTTCGGGAACTGTCAAGAGAACAGCTTTCTCATGTAACAGTGGAGGATGCTTTGGCTCATCCCAATTGGTCTATGGGGAAGAAAATTACCATTGATTCTGCCACCATGATAAATAAGGGATTGGAAATTATAGAGGCTTGCTGGTTGTTTGATGTTCCCATTGACAAAATACATGTTTTAGTTCAGCCAGACAGTGTGATTCATTCTATGGTTGAGTTTCAGGATGGAGCAGTTATTGCTCAGATGGGAACCCCTGACATGAAACTGCCAATCCAATATGCTATGTTTTATCCGAAGCGGGTATTTCTTGGTGGTGAAAGACTTGACTTTGAGGCAATGGGGAGTCTGCATTTTGCCAAACCCAATCCGGCATTGCGGGGAATTGAACTGGCTTCGGAGGCTTTTCGAAGTGGGGGAACGATGCCGACAGTTATGAATGCGGCAAATGAATATGCGGTTGCTAAATTTTTAAATCACGAAATCAGTTTTTTAGATATTTATCGTTGGATTGAATATGCCATGAAGCATCATGTTGTCAGTTCCAATCCTTCCTTGGAAGAAATTCTGAAAACCGAACAGGAAACATATCATTTGTTAGAAAAAGATCGAAATGTTATATCATAAAGGAAATGAGGTTGACTATGGGAATCAGTAATATCTTAATTGCCATTCTTTTATTTAGTGCCATTATTTTGTTTCATGAATTGGGACATTTTTTGTTGGCAAAGGCAAATAAAGTAGGCGTAATTGAATTTTCACTTGGGATGGGTCCAAGAATCATTTCTTTTGCCAAGACCGCAAAAGGAAATCGGATTAAATTTTTTGGTTCCACAAATTATTTTGAAGAACACGAAGAATTTAAGGATCATACGTTGTATTCATGGAAAATACTTCCCTTTGGTGGCTCTTGTGCCATGCTGGGGGAGATGGAAAATATTGAAGATGATAGAGCTTTTGGGAAAAAGAGTGTATTGGCACGTATGGCAGTTATTTTTGCCGGACCATTTTTCAATTTTATCCTGGCTTTTGTTTTGGCATTCATTCTTCTTTCCATGGTCGGATATGATAAAGCAGAGATTTCCAATCTTGAGGCAGGAATGCCCATGGCAGAAGCGGGATTTCAAGATGGAGATGTGATAAAGGAGTTTGACGGAAAGCATATTGTGGTAAATCGTGAATTGAGTTACTATTTGATGTTCCATCCCCTTTCCGATGCTCCTGTAGAGATTACCATGGATCGTAATGGAGAAGAAATCACGAAAATGGTAACTCCCAAGCTTGTAAAAGATGAAAAGGGGAAAGAGACTTACCGTATGGGGTTTGCTTATGGAACCCGTGAAAAAATCGGAGGTCTTTCTCTCATAAAATATTCTGCGTATGAAGTGAAATTCTGGATTTGTACCACGATAGAAAGTTTGGGACAACTGGTAAAAGGTCGTGTCAGTGCCAAAGATGTTTCCGGACCGGTTGGAATCGTACAGGCAGTGGGAAATGTGGTCCAGGAAAGTAAAGCCGATGGTATCAAATATGTTTTCTTAAATATAATTAGTTTTGGAATCATGTTGACAGCTAACTTAGGTGTCATGAATTTACTTCCAATTCCGGCTTTGGATGGAGGAAGATTAGTGTTCCTGATTATTGAGGGAATTCGTCGAAAACCATTGCCGGAAAAATTTGAAAATTATGTCAATGTTGGAGGATTTATGCTTCTTATGGGACTTATGGTATTGATTCTTGCCAACGATATTTTGAAAATATTTCATTAAAAGAGGGCGAACAAAATGCGGATGAAAACAAGAGAAGTGAAAATTGGTTCTGTTACAATCGGAGGAAATCATCCGATTGCCATTCAATCCATGACTAATACTAAAACAGAAAATGTGGCAGAAACGGTGGAACAGATTCGTCAACTTACGGTGGCAGGATGTGATATCATTCGTGTGGCAGTACCGACTATGGAGGCAGCAAAAGCAATTGCTGAAATAAAAAAACAGATTTCCATTCCCTTGGTGGCAGATATCCATTTTGATTATCGACTTGCCATTGAAGCGGTAAAAAACGGGGCTGATAAAATTCGCATTAACCCTGGTAATATTGGAGATTTGTCCCGGATTAAAGCCGTTGTAGATGTATGTAAAGAGCACCAGGTTCCCATTCGTGTTGGTGTCAATAGTGGTTCTCTGGAAAAACATCTCTTGGAAAAATATGGAGGTGTAACACCGGAAGCATTGGTTGAAAGTGCTTTGGATAAAGTTCATATCATTGAAGAATTAGGATATGAGAATTTGGTAATCAGCATTAAATCGTCGGATGTATTAATGGGAATTCAAGCACATGAATGTATTCGCGAAAAAACGGACTATCCTCTGCATGTGGGAATTACAGAATCAGGTACTGTATTTACCGGCGGTTTAAAATCAGCTGTTGGAATTGGAAATATATTATATCAGGGTATGGGAGATACCATTCGTGTTTCTCTGACGGGAAATCCGGTGGAGGAAGTACGGGCGGCTCAGGTAATTCTCAAATCACTTGGTCTAAGAAAGGGAGGAATCAGTGTTGTTTCCTGTCCAACTTGTGGGCGCACACAAATTGATTTGATTGGTCTTGCCACAAAAGTAGAAGAAATGGTGGCAGATTTTGACCTGGATATCAAAGTGGCGGTTATGGGATGTGTTGTCAATGGTCCAGGGGAAGCTCGAGAAGCGGATATTGGAATTGCCGGAGGAAAAGGAGAAGGCCTTTTGATTAAGAAAGGTGAGATACTTCGAAAAATGCCGGAAAATGAGTTGCTTGATGCTTTGCGACAGGAACTTGAAAATTGGGAAAAAGAGTAAACTTACATTTAGAATTTATATTTGATAGGAGAGGGAACTATGGAGAGATTTTTAAGTGCATTTTCCAAACTGGATTGCAAAGAAAGAATAAAAGCAGATTTTGAATCGGTTTTGGTAGACCGAATTAGTGCATCCAAGTCCAAGAATATGGTATTTGTATATTGCCAAAATGAGGCTTGGATGCCAAGTAAAGAAATCCAGCATATGGAACAGCAACTGTATAAACAGATTTTCCGAAAGATGGGGTTTCATCCACAAATTTGTATGCAATATCCTTCTTTGGGGAAATTATCTCTTTCTCAGATTCTACAGATTGTGGAAGGAGATATAAAGTCTGAACTTCGTGAAAATGATTATGTGGATGCTATTGAATTTTGCGAAGAACCTTTTGAATGTGAAGGGGATTCTTTATATATTACATGCAACGATTCTTTCTTATCAAGAAGGCGTGCGGAACAGGTAAAAGATTGGTTCCACGCCTTATTTTTGACGCGCTTTGATAAAGAAATTTCGGTGGAATTTCATTTTAAGGAATATGAAAGGAAGAAAAAGGATGATATGGAAACCTTTGTCCTGAAAAAACCGGAAGAAAAGAAAGCGGCAGAAAAGAAACCGACAGATTCAAAGAAAATCGTAAAGAGAGAATCTGGGAAAAATTCGTTTCGCAAAAAAAATATACGAGATGTGGATGTGTTTTATGGGCGAAATTGTGAAGGAACCGTTGTACCCATTAAAGAAATTCAGGATGAAATTGGTGAAGTTGTAATCGATGGTATGATTCGAAGTGTGGAAAGTCGTGAGATAAAAGGGGAAAAACAGATTGTAACCTTTGCATTAACCGACTATACGGACACCATTGTTTGCAAAGTTTTTATAAAAAACGAACAGATTACCGACACCAACTTTTTCGAAATGGTAAAAAAAGGAAACTTTATCCGGGTAAAAGGTGTGGCCAGTTTGGATGCTTATGACAAAGAAATTCGGATTGGCAGTATTATGGGAATGAAAGAAATTTCCGATTTCCGTGTGGGACGTCAGGATAATGCGTCTGTGAAACGAGTAGAATTACACGCCCATACACAAATGAGTGATATGGATGGAATTACGCATGTGGATCAGTTGGTTAAACGTGCCCATCAATGGGGACATCCGGCGGTTGCTATTACGGATCATGGTGTGGTACAGGCCTTTCCGGATGCCAATCATGCTCTCGAGGGATTAAAATTAGAGAAAGAGGATCCCTTTAAAGTGATTTATGGATGCGAAGTCTATCTTGTGGATGATGTAAGTGACTTTGCGGTGGAAAATGAAAAAGGCCAGAGTCTGCGAGATGACTATGTGGTTTTTGATTTGGAAACAACAGGATTTTCCCAGGAAAAAGATAAGATTATTGAAATAGGTGCCGTACGGGTTAAGAATGGGAAAATATGTGAAAAATATAGTACCTTTGTGAATCCGGAGAGAAGTATTCCGGAACGGATTACGGATTTGACGTCCATTACCAATGATATGGTGAAAGAGGCACCCACCATTGAAACAGTTTTGCCGGAATTTCTTGAATTTATTGGCGATAGTGTGTTGGTAGCCCATAATGCAGGATTTGATCATGGATTTATTCGCCAAAAAGCAGAAGAGCAGGGAAAGAAAACGGATTTTACAGTGGTAGATACCGTAGGACTTGCCCGGGTTTTATTTCCGGAATTAGCTAAGTATAAATTGGATAATATTGCAAAAAAATTAAAAATTTCTCTGGAAAATCATCATCGCGCAGTGGATGATGCAGGAGCTACTGCGGAAATTTTTGAAAAATTTGTGGAAATGTTGGAAGAACGTGGAATGAACTCCTTGAAAGAAGTGGCAGAATTCGCCAACACTTCTTCGGATATTGTGAAAAAGAAGCCGTATTTTCACGCTATTGTTCTTGCTGCCAATGAAACCGGACGAATTAATTTGTATCGATTAGTTTCCATGGGTCATTTGGATTACTTTTATCGGAAGCCAAGAGTTCCCAAAAGTATGTTTATGAAATACAGAGAGGGCTTGATTATTGGTTCCGCCTGTGAAGCAGGAGAGTTGTACCGTGCTCTCTTGGATGAAGCGCCAGAGAGTCGTATCAAAGAATTGGTGGATTTCTATGACTATCTGGAAATCCAGCCAATTGGAAACAATAAATTTATGATTGAAAGTGAGCGGGTAGAAAATATCAATAGTTATGATGATTTGAAAGAGATGAACCGGAAAATTGTTGCTTTGGGAGAAAAATATAACAAACCGGTTTGTGCAACTTGTGATGTTCACTTTCTGGATCCGGAAGATGAAATCTATCGGAAAATAATATTTGCGGGAAAAAAGATGAAAGATGCGGATGACCAGCCACCTCTTTATCTTCGTACCACAGAAGAGATGCTGGAAGAGTTTTCCTATCTCGGAAGGGAAAAAGCCTATGAGGTCGTGGTGACCAATACCAATTTAATTGCGGATCGTATTGAAAAGATTTCGCCGGTTTATCCGGATAAATGTCCGCCGGTTATTCCAAAATCCGATGAAACACTTCGAAATATTTGTTATAATAAAGCAACCAGTATGTATGGTGATCCCTTGCCACCGCAAGTAAAGAACAGATTGGATCATGAGTTGGATTCGATTATTAAAAATGGTTTTGCCGTGATGTATATCATTGCACAGAAGCTGGTGTGGAAATCCAATGAAGATGGGTATCTGGTGGGCTCCCGTGGCTCAGTAGGTTCTTCTTTTGTTGCTACCATGTCCGGTATTACAGAAGTAAACCCTTTGCCGGCTCATTATTATTGTAAAAAATGCCATTATGTGGATTTTGATTCGGAGGAAGTAAAAAAATATGCCGGAAGTTCAGGATGTGATATGCCACCAAAAACATGTCCAAATTGTGGAGAACCTTTGGTGCAGGAAGGACATGATATTCCTTTTGAGACCTTCCTTGGATTTTATGGAGATAAAGAACCGGATATCGACTTGAACTTTTCCGGAGAATATCAAAGTAAAGCTCATGCCTATACGGAAGTAATATTTGGAGATGGGCAAACATTTCGTGCCGGAACCATTGCCACTCTGGCAGATAAAACAGCCTATGGTTATGTGAAAAATTATTTTGAAGAACGTGGACAACATAAACGAGTGGAAGAAATAGAGCGTATTATCGATGGCTGTGTGGGAATTCGTCGTTCCACCGGTCAGCATCCGGGTGGAATTATCGTTCTTCCTTTTGGCTGGGAAATTTATACCTTTACCCCGGTGCAGCATCCCGCCAACGATCAAAATACACCAATTATTACAACACATTTTGATTATCATTCCATTGACCACAATCTTCTGAAACTTGATATACTTGGTCATGATGATCCTACTATGATTCGTATGTTAGAAGATTTGACCGGAGTAGATGCGAAAACCATTTCGCTGGATAATCAAGAGGTTCTTTCCTTATTTGCCAATACCTCTGCTCTTGGAGTGACTCCGGATGAATTGATGGGATGTGACCTCGGAAGTCTTGGTATCCCGGAATTCGGAACGGAATTTGTAATGCAGATGTTACGGGATACAAAGCCGAAGAACTTTTCGGATCTTGTACGTATTTCGGGACTGTCGCATGGAACGGATGTGTGGTTGAATAACGCCCAATATTTTATCAAAGAGGGAAAATGTACTCTTTCCACCGCGATTTGTACCCGTGATGATATCATGACATATTTGATACATACCGGAGTTGAAAATGGACTTGCCTTCAAAATCATGGAGAGTGTGCGAAAGGGAAAGGGACTTACGGAGGATATGGAAAAGGCTATGCGTGAGGCCGGGGTAGAAGATTGGTATATTGAGTCCTGCAAAAGGATTAAATATATGTTTCCAAAAGCTCATGCCGTTGCCTATGTCATGATGGCATTTCGTATCGCTTACTTTAAAGTATTTTATCCATTGGCCTATTACGCAGCGTTTTTCAGTATCCGTGCCAAGGCATTTGATTATCAATTGATGTGTCAGGGAAAGGAAAAATTGGAAGCCACAATGCGGGATTATAAAAAGCGTTACAATGAACTTTCCAAAAAGGAACAAGATACTTATAATGATATGAAAATTGTACAGGAAATGTATGCGCGAGGATATGAATTCATGCCAATTGATATTTTTCGTGCCAAAGCAAATCATTTTCAAATCATCGATAATAAATTAATGCCGGCACTCAGTACCATTGACGGAATGGGAGGAAAAGCGGCAGAAGGAGTGGTGGAAGCAGCGAAAAATGGCCCTTTTTCTTCCCGGGAAAATTTCAAACTGCGTGCTAAAATATCCGGTACCGTAGTGGATAAGATGGCGGAGATGGGATTGCTCGGAGATTTGCCGGAAACAGATCAAATGTCCATTTTGGACTTTATGTCATGAGAAAAGAAAAAATGATAAATTGGCTTGAAAGAAAAGCCGATTTATCATTTTTCTTTGTCATAAAATAGGGAAACCAGATAAAAGGTATTAATATAAGCGGAACAAGCCTACAACCGTTCCTAAAATAACCACTTCATTGACATAAATAGGATCCATAGAATCGTTTTCCGGTTGCAGACGGTAGCGTCCCTCTTCTTTATAATAGGTTTTAACCGTGGCGGAGTCATCCACCAGCGCAACTACAATATCTCCATTTTTAGCGGTGGAAGTCTGACGAACAATGACTTTATCCCCATCATGAATTCCGATATTGATCATGCTTTCTCCACGGACATTTAACATAAATAGATTTCCACTGGGAAGCTCATCTGCTAAAATCGGAAAATAGCCACTGATATTTTGCTCAGCAAAGATGGGCTGACCGGCAGCAACTTCCCCAATGACAGGGATGTTTCGCATCTCTTTTCGGGTAAGATTAAAATTGTCATCCACGATTTCAATGGCACGGGGTTTCGTAGGGTCTCTTCGAATGTATCCGTTTTTTTCCAATGTTTCCAAATGAGAATGAACCGAAGAGGTTGATTTGAGATGAACGGCATTACAAATTTCCCGCACGGCAGGCGGATATCCTTTATTTATAATCTCTTCCTTGATATATTCAAGAATTTCACTTTGTTTTGCAGAAATACGACCATTTCCCATATATGTTTCATTCCTTTCCAGATAGTAATGTAAAATCAAACAATTGTTTGTTTTTATAGTATCATAGTTTTTCTTAAATGTCAAACATTTGTTCTGATAAAAGTAAAAATCTTTGAAATTATAGTAGACAAATTTTTGCTAAGTGGTTATAATTAGAAAGGTAGTATTTTTGAACATAAAATGCATAAGGAGAAGTAGACAAATGAGTGAAGGAAAAGGAACTAATTTTTTTGATAAATTGAAAGGGGATAAAAAAACTCGATTTGAATTTATAATGGCTGTGTGGTCCGGCATAGTAGGAATTGTACTTGTTGTGGGAATTGCTTTTGTCGTAAAGACATTTTTCTTTGGACAGAAAGCCATTGACAGTGGGGAACTTGCTGAAAATCAGCCGGCGGTGGTGACCGAGCAGGCAGTGGATGCAGATGAGACACCGGCTCCATATGATTCTGCGATTATCAGTGGAAACGAAGAGGATTTTCAGGATGAGGAAGATGTCGAAGATGAAGAGTTAAAAGAAGCAAAGACTGCTTATGCAACAACCGTTGTCAATCTTCGTAGTGAGCCGGCATTGACTGCTTCTGTCATTGGAAAACTCCAGGCAGGAGATGAAGTTACAATTATAAAGTATGACAAAGAATGGACCCAGGTAGAAGTAAATGGTACCAAGGGGTATGTAAGCACGATTTATCTGAGCAGGAAAAAACCGGCCGAGGAGCCTACGGTAGC
The DNA here is from genome assembly GCA_022769325.1 of Eubacterium sp. Classification (GTDB taxonomy): domain Bacteria; phylum Bacillota; class Clostridia; order Lachnospirales; family Lachnospiraceae; genus Eubacterium_F. Next base: position 15,029 of record JALEKC010000133.1, read on the forward strand.
AACATCAGCGCCGACAAAAGCCACTGCCACACCAAAAGTGACATCGACTCCAAAACCGACCAAACGTCCGAAGGCTACAAAGAAGCCAAAGAAAACGGAGCGGCCGGCTACCATTGAGCCAACAACGGCACCACAGGAAACAGAGGCACCAAAGCCGACAGCGACACCGGAGCCGACGAAAGCACCGGAACCAACCAAGGCACCGGAACCGACGAAAGCACCAGACCCAACCAAAGCACCAGACCCAACTAAGATTCCGGAACCGGAAAAAACACCGGAACAAAATTCTGTACAGTAAGACAGATAAAGGAGACGACCGATGGAAGAACAGCTTACCCCCATGATGCAAAAGTATCTTGAGACGAAAAATCAGTACAAAGATTGTATTCTCTTTTATCGTCTGGGTGATTTTTATGAGATGTTTTTTGAAGATGCCACTTGTGTATCAAAAGAATTGGAATTAACTCTTACCGGTAAGAGTTGTGGATTAAAGGAAAGGGCACCCATGTGTGGTGTCCCCTTTCATTCTGCTGAAGGCTATATCACTCGCTTGGTATCAAAAGGATATAAAGTTGCTATTTGTGAGCAGGTTGAAGATCCCAAATTGGCAAAGGGACTTGTGAAAAGAGAAGTTGTCCGTATTGTTACGCCGGGGACAAATTGTAACCTGGAAGCTTTGGATGAATCCAAGAACAATTATCTAATGGGTGTGGTGGCAGTGGATGATCTCTTTGGCATTTCTGTTGTAGATGTAACCACAGGAGAATACCGACTGACGGAAGTGGATACTCTTGGAAAACTTTTGGATGAAATTAATAAATTTATGCCTAGTGAACTCATTTGTAATGAGTCTTTTTATATTAGTGGGGTTGATGTTGAGGATTTGAAGGAAAGACTTGGAATATCTGTATCATCATTGGCACCTCACTATTTTGATGAAGAATGTTGCAAGAAGGCATTATGTCGGCATTTTTCCGTTCAGACACTGGATGGTCTTGGGCTGGCAGATTATTCCGTAGGTATTACGGCAGCCGGAGCGGTAATGGAATATCTGGAAGAAACGCAAAAAAATTCTCTGGCACATATTTTGGAACTGGTTCCATATAATGTGGGAAAGTATATGCTTCTTGATCGAAATACCCGTAGAAATCTGGAATTGGTTGAGACATTGAGGGAAAAGAAGAAAAGAGGTTCTCTTTTATGGGTTCTGGACCGTACCAAGACAGCCATGGGTGCCCGAAAATTGCGCAGTACATTGGAGCAGCCTTTTATCAAAAAAGAAGAGATTGTAAAACGTCTGGATGCAATCGAAGAATTGAATCAAAATATGATTACGAGGGAGGAACTTCGGGAATATTTAAATCCGATTTATGATTTGGAACGTTTATTAAGTAAAATCAGTTATAAGTCGGCAAATCCCAGAGATTTAATTGCTCTAAAAAGTTCCCTTGAAATGTTGCCGCCCATTCGTTTTCTTTGCAGCAATTTTCAAGGTAAAATGTTTGCTGAGATATTGGAAGAATTAGATCCTCTAGAGGACTTGTGCCAGCTTATTACAGATGCCATTACGGAAGAACCACCGCTTGCCTTGCATGATGGCGGGATTATCCGTGATGGATATAATGAGCAGGTGGATAAACTGCGAAAAGCAAAATCCGAAGGAAAAGATTGGCTTCTTGAACTGGAATCCCAGGAAAGAGAAAAAACTGGAATTAAAAATTTGAAAGTAAAATACAATCGTGTATTTGGATATTATCTGGAAGTTACAAATTCCTATAAAAATCTGGTCCCCGAAGAATGGATGCGTAAGCAGACTTTGGCAAATTCCGAGCGTTATACAACGAAACGATTAAAAGAATTGGAAGATGTCATACTGGGAGCAGAGGACAAATTATATAATTTGGAATATCAATTGTTTTGCGACATTCGGGATCAAATATTTATGCAGGTGGACCGAATTCAGCATACAGCAAAAGCCATTGCAACCTTGGATATGATGGCAAGTCTTGCTTTGGTTTCGGAAAAAAATAATTATGTACGTCCATCACTCAATGACCAGGGGATTATTAATATCAAAGAAGGACGCCATCCGGTTATTGAGCAAATGATTGATCACGATATGTTTATATCCAACAATACCTACCTGGATGAAGATTCTCATCGTGTAGTCATTATCACCGGGCCTAATATGGCTGGAAAATCCACTTATATGCGTCAGACGGCCTTGATTGTTTTGATGGCACAAATTGGATGTTTTGTTCCGGCTGCCTCCGCTGATCTTTCTGTCGTAGACCGCATTTTTACAAGAGTGGGTGCTTCCGATGATCTGGCCAGTGGACAGAGTACATTTATGGTTGAAATGACAGAAGTAGCCAATATTTTACACAATGCCACCAAGGATAGTCTGATTATTTTGGACGAAATTGGAAGAGGTACTTCGACCTTTGATGGACTAAGTATTGCCTGGGCAGTGGTAGAACATATTGTGGACAAGAAAAATATAGGTGCGAAAACTCTTTTTGCAACTCATTATCATGAACTTACCGAATTGGAAGGAAAGTTAGAAGGTGTACAAAATTATTGTATTGCTGTGAAAGAAGATGGAGATGAGATTGTTTTCTTACGAAAAATCGTAAAAGGCGGTGCTGATAAGAGTTACGGAATTCAGGTGGCTAAGCTGGCGGGAGTTCCGGAAAGTGTTTTGAGTCGTGCCAGAGAGATCGCCCAGGAATTAGAAAATGAAAACGGGGAGTTGTCCATATCCATACCGGAAGCACAATCTGGTGAGCCGGAAAGAGGAACAAAGCCAATACAAAATATGACACAGCTTTCCATATTTGATACGGTAACCACATTTCATTCAGAAGACATTTTATTTGAACTTCGAGACATAGATTTATCCCGGGTTACCCCTATGGATGCCATGAATCTTGTTTATAAGTGGCAAAATGAATTAAAAGATAAATGGTAAGGAGGGATTCGATGATACAGCTATTGGAGCCATCTACGATTGATAAAATCGCAGCAGGTGAGGTTGTGGAACGCCCTGCTGCCGTTGTGAAAGAATTGGTTGAAAATGCCATCGATGCAGGGGCAAACGCAATCACAGTAGAAATCAAAGAGGGGGGCATTTCTTTTATTCGCATCACGGATAATGGATGCGGAATTGCGAAAGATGAAATTCCCATGGCTTTTACCAGACATGCAACAAGTAAAATAAAAAATATTGAAGACCTCCTTACGATTCACAGTCTTGGATTTCGTGGGGAGGCTCTTTCCAGTGTTGCAGCAGTGGCAAAAGTGGAATTGATTACCAAACGGGAAGAGGATTTAATTGGCTGCCGTTATGAAATTCAAGGAGGAAAAGAAGTGGCAGTGGAAGAAGTGGGATGCCCCAATGGTTCCACCTTTTTGATTCGAAATTTATTTTATAATACGCCGGCTCGTGCCAAATTTTTGAAATCCAAAATGACGGAGGGAGGATATATCAGTGATGTCATGCTTCATTTTACCCTTTCCCATCCGGAAATTCGATTTCGATTTATTTGGGATGGAAAAACGAAGATACAGACATCCGGAAATGGAAATGTCAAGGATAATATTTATCAGCAATTCGGAGCTGATATAACCAAAGCTTTACTGCCTATTCAAGTGGAACGAGATGGAATGCATCTGGAAGGATTTGTGGGAAAACCAGAAATTTCTCGTGGTACACGGAGTTTTATGTATTATTATACCAATGGAAGACATATCAAAAGTCCGATTGTCACAAAAGCAATTGAAACGGCATATGAAGGATATACCATGACAAACCGGTTCCCTTTTGTTGTGTTATTTTTATCCATTGATAGTGCTTTTTTAGATGTAAATGTGCATCCTACGAAAATGGAAGTTCGTTTTATGAACCAGGAAGAAGTGTATCAACTCTTTCAGGAAGAAATACATCGGGTATTGCATGAAGCAACGCTGATTCCCAAGGTTCTTCCAGGAAAAGAAGAAAAGAAAAAACAGGAGAAAAAAGAAAAAATAACGGTGAATGTTATCCCTGAACCTTTTGAAAAAAACAGGATGGAACAGGAACATATGGCAACAGAGAAAGAACAAAAAGAATCCATCCGGCAGGCGGTAATTTCAGAAAAAGCAATCAAAGAAGAAAAAGTGGAAAAGCCAATTGTAAAATATGAGCAACAATCCTTTTTCAAAAATGAGATGCTGGCAGAGGAAGATCGAATTAAATTTCGTTTGATAGGCCAGGTGTTTGGGACCTATTGGATGATTGAGTATGGAGATGAAATGTTGATTATCGACCAACATGCGGCCCATGAGAAGATTTTGTATGAGCAATTGATGGAAGAATTATCTCAAAATCATGTTTATAGCCAGAATTTAGTCACTCCGATATTAATCACATGTACACATAGAGAAAAAGAAATGCTGATAAAATGCCAGGATGCTTTTTCCAAACTAGGTTTTGAAATTGAAGAATTTGGTGGGGATGAGTTTGCAATTGTGGCAGTACCATCTCATTTTTTACACTTGGCCAGCAAAGATTTGTTTTATCAGATTTTGGATGAATTAATTGAAAATCCAATGGCAGACCGAATTGAAAAAATCACGGAACGTTGTGCCACAATTTCCTGTAAAGCGGCAGTAAAAGGAAATCACTCCTTATCCTTTGCAGAAGCCAATGAATTAATTGATAAAATGCTCCATGCAAAGGATCCCTATCATTGCCCTCATGGGAGACCAACAACCATTTCCATGTCAAAGAAAGAATTTGAAAAGAAATTTAAGAGGATTGTATCAGGATGAAAAAGCCAATTATTATTTTGACAGGCCCGACAGCAGTCGGAAAAACACAGGCTTCAATTGAGTTAGCAAAAAAAATTGGAGGAGAAATTATTTCTGCGGATTCCATGCAGGTTTATCAGCAAATGAATATTGGAACGGCGAAAATAACTTCGGAAGAGATGCAGGGAATCCCTCATTATTTGGTGGATGTTTTGCCACCGGATGCACCTTTTCATGTCTATGAATTTCAGCAATTGGCAAAACAGAGTTTGAAACAAATTTATGATAACGGGCACATTCCTATTGTTGTGGGAGGAACCGGTTTCTATATCCAGGCATTGTTATATGATATACAATTTCAGGAAGAAAAGGGATCCCATGGCTATCGTGAAAAATTAGAGGAAATTGCACAAAATGGCGGAGGAGATTTGCTTTATCACAAATTAGAATCCGTCGATCCGGAATCCGCAAAAGCCATTCATAAAAATAATATCAAGCGAATTATTCGCGCTCTGGAATATTATGAGGAAACGGGAAATCCTATTTCCATGCATAATGAAGAACAACGGCAAAAAGATTCCCCCTATTGTTTTTTATACGCGGTATTGACCATGAACCGAAGTCAATTATATCATCGAATCAATAAACGAGTGGATCTTATGATGGAACAGGGACTGGAAGAGGAAGTAGCCGAGCTGCAAAAAAGAGGGTATGGAAAAGAACTTACTTCCATGCAGGCCATCGGATATAAAGAATGGTTTCCTTTTTTTGAAGGGAAGTGTTCCAGGGAAGAGGTAGTGGAACAGATTAAAAAGGATACTCGACATTTTGCAAAAAGGCAACTTACCTGGTTTCGTAGGGAGCGGGAGGTTCATTTTATTGATAAAGATGCCTTTTCGTCGGAAGCCGATATTGTCAATGAAATCATCGGATTAGCAAAAGAACAAGGTGTTTTATAAAGAAGGAGAGAAAAATATGTTATCGTTTGCAGAAAGAGAAAAAATGTATGAATTGGCCGGAATCAGTGTCCCTGTTTTTGAATACGGAGAAAAAATATGTGAGACATTAAAAGAGAGATTTGAACAAATTGATCAAATGTCAGAATATAATCAATTAAAAGTGATGCAGGCATTTCATAATAATCGGGTCAGTGCAGAGCATATGAATGGAACTACCGGATATGGATATGATGATAGTGGAAGAGATACCTTAGAAAAAGTATTTGCCGATATTTTTCATACGGAAGATGCTTTGGTGCGTACACAGATTACATGCGGGACCCATGCTCTGACATTGGCCCTTACATCCATTTTGCGGCCGGGAGATGAATTGCTTTCGCCGGTGGGGAAGCCCTATGACACGCTGGAGGGAATCATTGGAATCCATGGGAAAAGCGAACCCGGCTCTCTGCGTGAATTTGGGATAACTTATGCGCAGGTGGATTTAAAAGAAGACAGTGCCATTGATTATCCGGGAATTGAACAGGCATTAAATGAACGGACCAAGCTTGTGACCATACAACGTTCCAAAGGATATGCCATGCGAAAGACCTTTTCGGTCAAACAGATTGGAGAAATTATAGCCTTTGTAAAGGAACGGCGACCGGATGTGATTTGCATGGTGGATAATTGCTACGGAGAATTTGTGGACCGCATTGAACCTTCGGATGTAGGAGCAGATTTGGTTGTAGGGTCTCTGATTAAAAATCTGGGAGGAGGAATTGCCCCTATGGGAGGTTATCTTGTGGGGAAAAAGGAACTCATTGAATTGGCAGCAAATCGATTGACAGCTCCGGGCTTAGGAAAAGAAGTAGGAGCATCTCTGGAAGTGAACCGTTCTTTTTATCAAGGACTGTTTTTTGCCCCCCAGGTGGTGGCAAGTGCTTTGAAATCGGCAATTTTTGCGGCAAATTTATATGAAAACCTTGGATTTGAAACCAGTCCCGGAAAAGACGAGGAACGAAATGACATCATTCAGGCGGTGGCTCTGGGAACACCGGAACGAATTATTGCCTTTTGTCGCGGTATTCAAGCCGGTTCTCCCGTTGACAGTTATGTGGCACCGGAACCTTATGCCATGCCGGGATATCACAGTGATGTAATCATGGCGGCAGGAAATTTTATACAGGGGTCTTCCATCGAATTAAGTGCCGATGCCCCTATTGAACCTCCGTATAGTGTATATTTTCAGGGAGGTCTTACCTGGCAGCATGGAAAATACGGAATTTTAATGTCCCTCCAGAAATTGGTGGATGAAAAAATTGTCGAACTTCCAAAATAAAATACGAAAAGTATGTGAATTTTATTGGCTTCAATCTATACATTTTTGAAAATGTATGGTAGAATAAATTATGTATGGGTAGACAGTGTGTAGAGTTAGGAGGCCAAATGAGTCAACAATTTTACACAATAAAGGAACTTCCGGTTTCGGAACGTCCTTATGAAAAGGCAAAAGAATATGGAGTATCCTCATTATCGGATGCAGAATTACTTGCTGTTTTACTGAAAACGGGAACACGTGAAAAAAACAGTATCGATCTTGCAAGAGAAGTATTGAATCTTCATCCGGTTCACAAAGGATTGATGGGACTTTATTATTTATCTGCCGAGGAACTAAAAAAGTTACGTGGTATCGGAACTGTGAAAGCTACGCAGCTGTTGGCATTAACAGAACTGTCAAAACGTTTGTGCAGACAACGCAAGCCGGAACGGGAAAAATTTGATTCTCCCCAACGGATTGCGGAGTATTTCATGGAAGAGATGCGGATTAAAGAGACAGAGCAGACCATGGTGGTTTATTTGGACCATCGATGTCGATTGATTCATCATGAGATTCTTTTTACCGGCTCCCTGTCTTCTTGTGCATTAAGTCCCCGGGAGGTATTGAAAAAGGGACTTCAATATGATGCTTCTTGTTTTATACTGTTACATAACCATCCAAGTGGGGACCCGACGCCCAGTCAGGCAGATCTGGATGCGACGATACGCATGAAAAAAGCAGGAGAAATGATTGGAATATCGTTACTGGATCATTTAATTCTTGGAGATTATCAATATGTCAGCTTGAGAGAAAGAGGACACATATAAGATGACAATAATATAGAGAGGATGAACAAAATGTTAGGAAAAGCAATAGGAATTGATTTTGGTACAAGCTCAATTAAAATTTATAAAAATGGGGAAGGTGTTATCTTACATCAAAAAAGTGTCATTGCAATTTATAAAAAGAATCATGTTTTTGCAGTGGGAGATGAAGCTTTTGAAATGTATGAAAAAGCCCCGGAAAATCTCGATGTTTCTTATCCGATAAAAAATGGTGTAATTGCGGATATTGGAAATATGCAGGCATTGATTGACTATTTTTTTGCTGAATTAAACGGAAAAAAACGTTTTAAAGGCGCAGAGTACTATATTGCAGTTCCGACGGATATTACGGAAGTTGAAAAACGTGCTTATTTTGATTTGATTGCCAATACCAATTTAAAGTCTAAAAAAATTCATGTAGTTGAAAAACCAATTGCAGATGCGCTGGGAATGAATTTGGATATTACCAAATCAACTGGAACCCTTGTGGTGGATATCGGAGCCAATACAGCAGAAATATCCGTATTATCTTTAGGTGGTATCGTACTCAGCCGGTTGATTCCGGTGGGAGGAAATCGTTTTGATGAAGCGATTATCAATAAAATTAAAAAGGATATGAACTTTGTGATTGGAGAGAAAAGTGCCGAGACAATCAAGAAAAATATTGCCTCTGCCTATGTTACCGATGCCCAGATGGATATATGCGGTCGAAACCTGGTAACCGGTCTCCCTAGTGAGATTACAGTGACAGGAGAAACTGTTCATGAGGCACTGGCTGAATTATTCCAAAATATTGTTGATTCCATAAAAATCATTTTGGAGCGCACACCACCGGAAATTTCATCGGATATCTATAAATCAGGTCTTTATCTGACTGGTGGTTCAAGTCGTATTCAGGATTTAGGGCAGTTTATTTACGATGAACTGGGGTTGAAAGTAAATTTGTGCGAAGAACCAGAAAGTACTGTAATTATGGGACTTGGTGCAGTGATTGAGGACCCACAGCTTGCAAAACTTGCATTATAAGCAGAATGGAGACGGGCAATGAAAAGAAAAAGAAGAAAGGGACCAAGAATTCATCCCCAATATATTTATATTTTTTGCAGCATTCTTTGTGCCATTCTTGTAGTGCTCAGTTTTAAATTTTCGGACCAATTAAGTGGAGTGAAAGCTACTGTTGGTGATATCGTTTCTCCCATGCAAAGCGGAATCAACAAAGTGGGGAAATTCCTCTCCGATAAGGCGGATTTACTTCGTTCCAAAGAGCAGCTCTTGTCTGAGAATAAAGAATTAAAAGAAAAAATTGATGCACTCAGTTATGATAATAAAATACTTGCGGGTGAAAACAATGACTTAGATAACTATCGTGAATTGTATCAATTGGATCAGAAATACCCGGATTATCCAAAAGTTGCAGCAACGGTTATTGGAAGAGATGGAAATAACTGGTTTCACCTATTTACCGTTGATAAAGGGAAAAAAGATGGTATTGCCGTGGATATGAATGTCATTGCTGGAAATGGACTAGTGGGCATCGTATCGGAGGTGGGGGATCATTATGCAAAAGTACGTGCTATTATTGATGACAAAAGCAATGTAAGTGCCATGTTTGAAAATACAGGAGAAACTTGTATTGTAAAAGGAAATATGGAAAGCATTTACAAAGGTTATATTGATGTAAACATGATTAGTAATTCTGTTACGGCTAAAAATGGGGATTCGGTGGTGACATCCCATATCAGTGATAAGTTTCTTCCGGGGCTTTTGGTTGGGTATATTTCTGATATTACGCAGGAATCCGATGGATTGTCAAAGTCAGGGCATCTTACACCGGTGGTATCTTTTGATAAATTAGAAACGGTTTTGATTATTACTACCTTGAAGGACTCTTCAGAAATCGAGGAAATAAAAAAATATGATTAAAAGACGTATTTCAACCATTATCATTATTTTGTTGGCATTTTTGCTCCAGACTACTATATTTCACAAATTGGCATTGGCTAATGTAGTACCCAATTTATTATTAATACTTACTGTGTGTTACAGCTATATGAGAGGACGTACTTCCGGTGAGTTGATTGGGCTTCTTTGTGGACTCCTTCTGGATATGATGTATGGAAGCGTCATTGGTTTGTATGCCTTTATCTTTATGACGATTGGCTTTTTATGTGGTTATTGCCAGAAAATTTACTTTACGGATAATTACATATTGCCTTGTGTATTGGTAGGATTGAGTGATTTGTTATATGGATTTTATTATTTTATAACAGAATTTTTGGTTCGTGGAAGATTACATTTTGCCTTTTATTTTTCTCATATTATTTTACCGGAATTGATATATACTTTGGTGGTTTCCGTCGTTATTTTTCATATATTAAATCGATTGGAAAAGTATTTATCTGCCGACCGAAGGGAGGAAATGTAATACATGTTTTCTGCAATTTTAGATTATATTAAGACCTTGATGCGTTCACGTATTTTTACTTTGATTGTTGCTTATGTTGTATTATTCAGCATTTTGGTTGGACGTTTATTTTATCTGCAGATTATTCAAGGGGAAGCCTATGAAGAACAGGCAACCATTAAAAATGAAAAACAAAAAACAATTAAAAGTTCCCGGGGGAAAATATATGATTGCAACGGAAAATTATTGGCTTCCAATGAGCAGAGTTATGCTATAACTCTGGAAGATACCGGAGAGATTGAAACCAATAAACAGATGAATGAAATGATATTAAAATGCATTCAACTCATTGAAAAAAATGGGGATAAAGTTACTGTGGATTTTCCAATTATCATTGATAAAAAGGGACGGTTTAAATTTAAAGTAGAAAAAAATGAACAGCTTCGTTTCAAACGGGAAATTTATTTTTGCAAATCTGTGGACGAGCTTACGGATGAGCAAAAAAATATGACGGCGGAAGAGTGCTTTCGCTATATTCGGACTTCTACGGATTCCGTAAATGCCATCCATTTTTTTGATCCACTTACGGAAGAAAACAAAGGAGAGCCGGATGCAGAAGAAAAATATGAACAGAATTATGATGATGCAACCGCATTGAAAATTATGGCAATCCGCTATGCTTTGATGATGAATACATATCAAAAGTATGAGCCGATTACCATTAGTTCCGATGTATCTTTAAATACGGTGGCGGCCATCAAAGAAAATTCTGCCAGTTTGATTGGTGTGGATGTAAGCGAAGAGGCAAAGAGGGTATATTATGACAGTACTTATTTTGCCCATATCATAGGTTATACCGGATTGATTTCTTCCGATGCCCTTGCTTCCATGAAAGAAAATGGGGACAATACTTATACGGCAGCGGATCAGATTGGAAAAACAGGAATTGAAAGTTCTTATGAAGAGCAACTTCGTGGAAAAAAAGGAAGCGAAACTTTGGTTATCGACAGCAGTTCCCGTGTGGTTGAAACCAAGGATCATCGAGATGCCACAGCAGGGAAAGACATTTATTTGACCATCGATGCGGATTTGCAAAGTGCGGTATACCAATTGACGGAAAAAGCCATTGCAGGTGTTTTGATTTCGAAATTAAATAATAGTAAAAGTGCAGGCTCAAAGGGGAAAAAAGCAGAAAATATTCGGATTCCCATTTATGATGTCTACTGTGCAATTATTGAAAATAGTCTGGTGGACATTGCAAAATTTTCAAGAGAAGACGCATCTGAATTGGAAAAAATAGTATATAAAACATTTCAGAGAGAGAAAAAGAATTCCTTGAAAATCCTGCGAAGATATTTGGACTATGACAATAAAACATCAGCCAAGGAGATTTCCGAAACATCGGCTGATTATATGGAATATATTTATTCCATGCTTCGGAAAAATGAAGTGATTTCAACGGAGAAAATGGATAAATCCGATGAGATATATAATCGTTATGCCAATGGAAAAATCAGTTTGAGTGAATTCTTGATTTATGCAATTTCACACAACTGGATTGACCTGGAAATGCTCAATGTAGGCGATGATTATTATAGTACCAAAGAGATTTATTCGAAAATTATTGATTACATTTTTGATGAATTAAATGATGATAGTGCTTATGATAAAAAAGTATATCATACTCTTATTTATGAAGATAAGATTAGTGGAAGACAAGTTTGTATGCTTTTGTATGAACAAGGGTATTTAAAGAAAAATAAAACAACTTTGGCAAAACTCAGAACAGGAATGATTTCTCCTTTTCATTTTTTGAAATCGAAAATCAAATCCTTAGAAATTACACCAGGTGAATTGGGACTGACACCATGTGCGGCATCGGTAATTATCACAGATCCCAATACCGGAAAAGTGAAAGCCATGGTATCATACCCAAGCTATGACAATAATCAATTTGCAAATTCGGTAGATAGCGAATATTTTGCAAAAATCAATTCCAATTCTGCGTCGCCACTTTTAAATCGCGCTACACAGCAAAAGACGGCACCGGGTTCCACGTATAAAATGGTTTCTGCAACAGCTGCCTTGGAAGAGGGGGTAATTGATCTATATTCTACGGTAACAGACCATGTGGTATTTGATAAGGTGAATCCTTCTCCAAAATGTTGGAGTAACTACAGCCATGGCACCATTAATGTTTCCCAGGCAATTCAGCATTCCTGTAACTACTTTTTCTATGAGATGGGATATCGTCTCAGTGGTCTGAGTGGAACGGTAGTAAACCATGAAAAGGGTCTGAAAAAATTGGAGAAGTATGCGGATAAATATGGATTGACCGATTTGTCCGGAGTTGAACTTTCAGAAGCACAACCTCATGTTTCGGACAGTGATGCGGTTCGTTCTGCCATCGGCCAGGGAACCAATAGTTTTACGCCAATTCAATTATCGCGTTATGTATCCACCATTTCCAATGGAGGTACCTGTTATGATTTGACCTTAATAGATAAAATTGCAGATCCTTCACAGGATAAATTGAAAACAAATAAAGCCTCTGTTCGAAATAAATTGGATATACAGGATTCTACTTTAAAAGCCATACAAAGCGGAATGTATATGGTGGTTAATAATGGAAGCTTAAAAAGTGTTTTTCAAAAAGTTCCGGTAAAGGTTGCCGGTAAAACCGGTACGGCGCAGATTAGTGCCAATGAGCCAAACCATGCATTGTTTGTTTCCTATGCTCCGTATACAGACCCCAAGATTTCGGTTACAGTGGTGATTCCCAATGCATTTACTTCCAGTAATGCCGCATCTTTGGCAAGCAATGTATATCAATACTATTTTGACGAAAAGGCAAGACAAAAATTACTGAAGAAATCGGCAACTAGTCCGGTAAGCAACTCTGGAGGAGTGGCAGATTAAGATCATTGTGAAAGGAAAGAGAGGATAAAAATGAATCAACCGGTGGTAATAAAAGGAAATAAATCAGGTTTAATTGTTCATTTGGATGAGGAATTGGAGTTTTCCCAGTTAAAAGAAAAAGTAGAAGAGAAATTTGAAACTTCTTCTGATTTCCTTGGCTCGGCACAGATTGCTCTGGCTTTTGAAGGACGTCAATTGTCAGAAGAAGAAAAATACGAGTTAATGGAATGCATCCGGGAACATTCACAGCTTGATATTGTTTGTCTGATTGATGATGATGCACAAAGGGAAGCTTATTTCACAAAAACGTTAGAAGAAAAATTGTCTTCCCTTCAAGGGGATTCCGGTCAATTTTATAAAGGCACTCTCCGTTCCGGACAAGTTCTTGAATTTGAGACAAGTATTGTGATTCTTGGAGATGTTAATGTGGGGGCCCAGGTTGTGTCTTCCGGGAATGTTATTGTTCTTGGAAAAATGTTAGGAACCGTATATGCAGGAGCATCCGGCAATGAAAATAGTTTTGTCGTTGCCCTTCAAATGAATCCCACCCAGATTCGAATTGCAGATATCATTGCCAGAAGTCCGGATAAAAAAGCGGAGACAGAACTTGAAACCAAAATTGCATTTGCAAAAGAAGGAAATATTTATATTGAACCTTTAAACCGAAAAGTTTTGGATGGGATTTCAATATAAAGGATTGCTTTTTTTTACAATTTCAAGTAAAATATTAAGATAGATAGTTATAGAAGGAAAGGATAGGTAGTTACCATGAGTGAAGTAATCGTTATAACATCTGGTAAAGGTGGAGTTGGTAAGACAACAACCACAGCAAATGTAGGAACCGGATTGGCAAAAGAAGGAAAGAAAGTTGTATTAATTGATACAGATATAGGACTTCGTAACCTGGATGTGGTTATGGGGCTTGAAAATCGAATTGTATATAATCTTGTAGATGTTATTGAAGGAAATTGTCGTATCAATCAGGCATTGATTAAGGATAAGAGATACCCGACATTATATCTCTTACCGTCAGCCCAGACCCGGGATAAGACAGCAGTGTCTCCGGAGCAGATGGCAAAATTGACGGAGCAGTTAAAAGATGAATTTGATTACATATTGCTTGACTGTCCGGCTGGAATTGAACAGGGATTTATGAATGCCATTGCTGGAGCAAGTCGTGCAATTGTTGTGACAACACCTGAAGTATCCGCAGTGAGAGATGCGGACCGCATTATTGGATTGCTCAATGCCAATGAAATCAAGAAAACGGAGTTGGTGGTAAATCGTCTTCGTTATGATATGGTGAAGCGTGGAGATATGATGTCAAGTGATGATGTGGTGGAGATTCTGGCGATTGATTTGCTGGGAGTTGTTCCGGATGATGAGAATATCGTCGTTTCGACAAACCAGGGAGAGCCTCTTGTAGGAACCAAATCTCTTGCCGGACAAGCATATGAAAATATTTGTAAACGAATCATGGGAGAGGAAGTTCCTTTGTTGGATTTGTCAAAGGGAACAGGATTTTTCTCGAAGATAAAGAGTAAATTCAAAAACAACTAAAAGGAGATGAAAACTATGAAATTTGCAGATTTTTTTCGGAAAAAGTCATCCGGTAATGTGGCAAAGGACAGACTTAAATTGGTTTTAGTTTCGGATCGTGCGAATTGTTCTCCGGATATTATGGAACAAATACAAAAGGATATTATTAATGTACTTTCCAAATATGTTGAAATTGATCAAGGTGGTTTGGATATAAAAATTGAGCAAAATGAATTGGAAGGAAACAATGCGATTTTTGCCAATATTCCGATTTTAAGTATTAAACAGACCAAATAAAATGGTGGTGATATGCAGAGATGGTAACGATTAACAATTTGAAAGAACGTGTGACACATTGGTTTTTATCAAAGCATTATAATTATAAGCGATTTGATTTCCTTTTGGTAATGGTCGTTATTATTCTTTTTTTAATTAGCTCCTTTATCTTGTCAATCATTCCTTCCTCGGGACAGGTAGGGTCTATGAAACGACAGATTTTTACGATAGGAATGGGATTATGTGTTATACTGGTTTTCTCATTGATTGATTATCACACGTTATGCATGTATGTTCCGATTTTGTATATTATTACTACTCTGATGGTTGCAGGAACCCGTTTTTCACCTTTGGGCACCAATAACGATACGGATTCTTATCGTTGGTTGGATTTTAAAATATTTAAATTTCAGCCATCGGAGGTTTGTAAAATTGTTGTGATATTAGCTTTGGCCTCTTTTTTTCTTGCTTATCGGGAAAAAATGGAGTCCTTTAAGACCTTTTTTCTTGCCTGTGCTATTGCGCTATTGCCAACAGCATTTATTTTGGTGCAATCCGATTTATCCTCCAGTGTTGTCATTATTGTTGTACTGGCGATGATGATTTTGTGTTCGGGGATGAGTAAAAAAATAATCGGACCGGTGGTGGCAGTATTGATTCCCATCGCAGGTTTTTTGATTTGGTATATTCAGCAGCCGGGACAGAAATTGTTACAGGGATATCAATTAAGACGTATTACCGGTTGGTTACATCCGGAAACGGAAGCATTGGGAATTATGTATCAGCAAAACAATTCCGTATTGTCCATTGCCTCCGGGAAATTATATGGAAAACTTTTAATGGATGGATTGGGAGAAAATCGAAATTACAATTCCGTAGATGTAATTGAAAGTGATTTTGTATGGACACCTATTAGTGAAGAATTTGGATTTATTGGATGCCTGATTATTCTTGGGCTTTTATCCATTATTATTATTAAGTGTTTTATTGCCGCCAAGAATGCCAGAGATTACCTGGGAATGATGATTGCTCTTGGTATTGGCTCACTGTTTTGTTTTCAGACCTTTTTTAATATTGGTGTCGTGACGTCGCTTTTGCCAAATACAGGACTACCACTTCCTTTTTTGAGTAATGGATTGTCTTCTATGCTTAGTAATTCTATGGCAATTGGTATCCTGATTAATATTCAAATACAACCTACACGAGGAAATAGCAGCAGTTTTGTGGAAAGTCTGGCTTTGGAAAATAACTTATCATGGAAAAAATGATGTAAAATGGATACTTGGAAGGAGGAAATATATATGAATATTGGCCTAATTGCACATGATTCTAAGAAAATATTGATGCAGAATTTTTGTATTGCATATCGTGGAATCTTATGTAAGCATGATATTTTTGCCACTGCAACTACAGGCAGATTAGTGGAAGAAGTTACCAATTTAACCATTCATAAATATCTTGCAGGACATTTGGGGGGAGAAAAACAATTGGGAGCTCAGATTGAGAATAATGATATCGATCTTGTGATTTTTTTGCGAGACCCACTCACGCCAAAATCTCATGAACCGGAAGTGACAACACTTTTTCAGCTTTGTGACGTTCACAATATTCCTTTGGCAACCAATGTGGCAACCGCAGAATTGTTGGTGAAGGCTTTGGAACGTGGAGATTTGGATTGGCGCGAGTTGGTTCGACAATAAACGTAATCAGTTTTTTAGCCTTCCACAAAAACTGATTGCATATAGACCGCATATACCTACGATGGCATAAATGATTCGGGATAAAATGGACATGGAACCACAGATAAAGGCAACAAGGTCAAATCCGAAAAATCCGATTAATCCCCAATTAATGGCACCGATAATTACCAGGGTAAGTGCGATATAGTCAATTGTTTTCATGTTGAAAAACCTCCTTTTGTAGTAATTTTAGTTATTTACCAAAAGAATTTTTTTATTCAAAAAAGATGTATATAATCGAGTAGGTGTCAGCCTACTCGATTAAAATGGAAAGGAAGCATTTTGGTTTTGAAAAGAAATAGAAATGTAATAAAATATCGAAAGCCTTTAAAACCGAATATTGCATTGGTTATTTTGATTATTATTATCCTATATGTGGTTGTGATTTCCTGGAATTATTTTAATGCTGAACATATTAGTATTTATGAAGTAAATGAGACCAGTATTGCAGATGACAGCACTATGACAGGATTTATATTGCGTGACGAATCTGTAGTGTATTCTGAACAAGAGGGATATATCAACTTTTATCATGCCGATCAAAGTAAAGTTGGAAAAAATGAGGTAATATATACCATTGATAAAAATGGAACGGTAAATGATTTGCTGGAGCAGGTGGAGTCCAGTCATCAGGTGACTTCCTCAGATATCTTAAAACTGCGTGAGGTTATCAATGATTATTATAGTAACTATAATCCGGCGAATTATTATACCATAAAAGATTTTCATTATAATGTTGAAAATACAATATTTGAGCAAAGTCGGGATAATCTTTACAGTGATATAAAAAAGCAGTTATCGGAAGCCTCAAAATCAACGGAAATAATCAAATCTAAAGCGGCGAACCCCGGGGTGATTTCTTATTCCATAGATGGTTATGAAGATATAAAATTGGAACGAATTACATCGGAATTATTTAAAGACACTGCTTCGGTGGACCGTACACAGCTTACTTCATCCGAAAAAGTTCAGGCGGGTGCCCCCATATATAAATTGGTAACCAGTGATGAGTGGAAGATTGTCATTCCACTTACAGATAGTATTTACAAGAAAATTATGGATTTATCCACGGTTCGTGTTACCGTAAAAAAAGATCAGATATCCTTTAATTGTGCGCTATCTTTTCAACAAAATGAAGGAACGAATTTTGCTATATTAACTACCAGTCGCTATATGGGAAGGTATATTAATGACCGCTATTTGGATATTGAATTGAATTTAAATGCAGCAACGGGATTAAAGATTCCCAATTCATCCATTATTAAAAAGAAGATGACTGTTGTGCCCAAACAATATGTTTCAAATGGTTCTGAAAAACCGAATAGTGCTACGCAACCCGGTGTAGTAAAAGTTTCTTATGATAAATCCGGGAAAGAAGAAAAATCTTTTGTTCCCCTGGAAAATGCCAGTTTGAAAGAGGATAAGTATTATGTTAATGATACGATTCTTCCACCGGGAACCACCATTGTCGATCCGAAGACAACCCAGCTTGTCACTTTAAGTGAACAGGAAACCCTGGAGGGAGTCTATTGTGTTAATACCGGATATTGTCAATTTCGTAAAATTGAAAAAATATATGAAAATAATGAATATTCCATTGTTTCCGCGGAAACAAATGGAGGCATATCAAATTATGACCATATTGTTGTCAATCCACAGCGTTTAAATGAGAATGATTTTATTGAATAAATCCATTGGATAATTGGAAGGTTAGGAGGAATTAATATGGTAGTGGAAAATCTAAAAAAGGTGGAAGAAAAAATCCAGCAGGCTTGTGAAAGAAGTGGCCGCTCTCGCAGTGAAGTTACTCTGATTGCTGTAAGTAAGACAAAACCCATTGAAATGATGCAGGAAGCAATGGAGACAGGAGTAAACATATTTGGAGAAAATAAGGTTCAGGAAATCGTGAAGAAGGAAGTGGAATTACCGAAGGATGTTGAATGGCATCTGATTGGCCATCTTCAAAGAAATAAAGTTCGTCAGATTGCAGGAAAAGTGAAGCGAATCCATTCCGTAGATTCCCTTCGATTGGCAGAGCAAATACAAAAAGAATATGAAAAAATTGGAGAAATTGCAGATATATTACTGGAAGTGAATGTTGCAAGAGAAGAATCGAAATATGGATTGATGCCGGAGGAAACAGAGGCTGTGATTCGGGAAATTGCTAATTTTCCCAATATCAAGGTACATGGATTGATGACAATCGCCCCTTTTGTGGAGGATCCGGAAAAAAATCGCATTCATTTTCAAAATTTACGTAAATTACTAGTTGACATCAACGCAAAAAACATTGATAATATTAGTATGGATGAGCTTTCTATGGGTATGACCGGAGATTATGAAGTTGCCATTGAAGAAGGGGCAACTTATATCCGGGTGGGTACCGGTATTTTTGGAAGCAGACAATATTAGATACAGATAGAGAGGTTTTGATAATATGAGTTTTAAATCACTTGTTAATTTTTTTAAATTGGATGGAATGGAAGAGGATGACGAATTTGAGAGCTATGTAGATGAGTTTGAGGAGGAAGAACCACAGCGTACAGCGCCTGTTCGAAATCATAGTACATCAAGAGAAATTCAGGATGATATGAATGGAAAATCCAAAATAGGAGGATTTCGTGGTTCTAAACCGAAAGTTGTTCCTTTGAACCGTGCTATTTCCGAAGTGAAAATCATTTTCCCATCTTCCTTTGAAGATTCCCAGGAAATATGTAATACTTTGTTGGAATCCAAACCGGTTGTTGTAAACTTGGAAGGATTTGATGCCGATGACGCACAGCGTATTATGGATTTTATTTCCGGTTGTATTTATGCCATCAATGGTAAATATCACCAGATTTCAAAATATGTATTTATTTTTACCCCGGAACAGGTTGATATTAGTGGCGACACATTAAATCATGTTAAGGAAGAATCACAAGCGATGCCTACCATTAATCGCGAATTTTAATGCTGCATAACGATTGGAGGAAATACGGATGTTATCATTAATTGAGTTACAAAACAAAAAAGTAGAAGCAAAGCGTAAAAAATATGAAAAAGATGAGATGGATGCTTATCTGGAACTTATTTTTGATAATTATAAGCAAATGACAGAAGAGAATGCCAAATTGACGGAACAGCTTCGAAACCAGGAAAGAAAAATGCAGGAAGAGCGTGAGGATTTGAATAGTAAAATCAAAACCTTAAGCGATGGCGTTCAATATTATCGTTCTATCGAAACAACATTGCAAAAAGCTCTGGTTCTTGCAGAAAAAACATCAAAAGAGACCAAGGATGCGGCAATTGTTAAGGCACAATCCATAGAAAAAGCAGCACATCTTCATGCAGATAAAATTATTAATAATGCAGAAGAGGAATATCAAAAAATCCGTGAGAAGACAATGCAATTAATTCAGCAGTTTAATCAATATAAGATGCAGTTAAAAAAGGCTGCCAGTGCAGAATTGCAATTGATTGACGGCCCGGAGTTTGATGTTCAGAAACCGGAAGACTTAGATGTGAAAATGGATATGGAAATTTCGCAAGAAAATGTGGAAGATACTCTTGCAGGTGAGATGACGGCTTCCGGAGAAAATCTCAAAGAACAACCAAAGGAACCGGAAAATGAAATGGATGAAGCAGAACGTACGGCAGAAATATTAAGTGCAGATACCATTGACTTGAGTGATACTTTGGAAACATTAAAAAAGGATGAAAAAACGGAAGATGAGAAGCCAGAGGATGAGAAACCGAAGGCAAAGGAAGAAGAAATAAACGAACAAACAAAAGAGCAGGAAGAATCTGCTCAAGTTGAACAAGAAGAGGAAGATATATCTTCAGAAATGACACCCAGTGAATCGGAAACCTTAGAGGAAGATTCCAAGGAGGAAGAAATAGAATCTAAGGAAGAAGAGGTCAAGGAGCAGGAAACACATAGTGAGAGTGTAAAAGAAGCTACGGTTACGCCTATAAAGCCAGTGGATGTTACCTTTACTTCTTTAAATAAAGAACTGGAGCAGGAAAAAACTGAGAAAAAAGAGCAAGTAATGGAACCCAGCACTTCCGGAAAAGAAGATTTAGTTCCAACGTTGGATTCTTTGTTGCAGGATTTAAATATGAACAATAAAGAAAAAAAGACAGATGATCCTTTTGAATTTTTAGGTTCTGTGGATTTTTAAAACGTTGTTTTTCTGACAGTTTAATTTGATTTAGAATGGGAAAGGAAAAGAAAGAGAATGTTTTCATCAAAGAAAAAGACAAATTTGATCCTATTTTTTCTTTTTGTTTTTCTTATCTTTATAGACCAACTTACAAAAAAATTAGCAACAGATTATTTAATTGGGAATGATATTACAATCATTCCCAATGTTTTGCAATTGCATTATCTGGAAAATCGTGGTGCTGCATGGGGAATTTTCCAAAATAGCACATGGATGCTTGGCATTTTTTCTCTTTTTATCCTAGGAATTCTTATTTTTGCCTACATTAAAATTCCCGATGAAAAGAAATTTTTGTTTTTGCGATTTGTATTTTGTCTATTAGCAGCGGGGGCATTTGGAAATTGTATCGATCGATTTTGGCATCATTTTGTTGTTGATTTCATCTATGTATCAGCTATTAATTTTCCAGTATTTAATGTAGCAGATTGCTATGTAACCATTGCATCAATTCTGCTTGTTTATGGTTTGATTTTTCGGTATAAAGATGATTTTGAGAAAGAAGAAGAAAAGGAATTCTAGATATGAAACGAAAATATCAATATGAGGTGGAGCAGGAGGCAGAAAATATGCGTTTGGATCAGTATATTACCAAGCATTGTATGGATCTGTCTCGTTCTTATATTCAAAAATTGATTCAAGAGGAAAGGGTTACCATCAATGAACATATACAGGTTAAAAGCAAAACACCGGTTCAAACAGGAGATAAAATTGAGGTTTCTTTGCCGACTCCGAAAGAATTAAATATTCAACCACAAAATATTCCTCTTGATATTTTATATGAAGATGATGATTTGTTAATTGTCAATAAACCCAAAGGCATGGTTGTGCATCCGGCACCGGGGCATTATGAAGATACACTTGTCAATGCAATCTTGTATCATTGTAAAGACAATTTGTCAGGAATTAATGGAGTGCTTCGTCCGGGAATTGTTCATCGAATTGATAAAGATACCACGGGCGCTTTGATTGTATGTAAAAATGATAAATCCCATCAGAAAATAGCTGACCAGTTGCGAGCTCATACCATTACCAGAAGTTATCGAGCAATTGTATATAATAATTTTTCTGAAGAGGAAGGAACAATTAATCAACCTATTGGAAGACATCCAACAAATCGTAAAAGAAGAATGGTTACAGAGAAAAATAGTAAAGAAGCAATTACACATTATAAGGTTTTAGATCATTTGAATCATAAATTCAATTATATTGAATGTCACCTGGAAACAGGAAGAACACATCAAATACGTGTTCATATGTCATATATAGGGCATCCGCTTTTGGGAGATGAAGTATATGGTCCGGCAAATTCTAAATATAAAAATTTGCAAGGACAAACATTACATGCGGCAACCATAGGATTTGTTCATCCTACAACTGAAGAATACATGGAATTTGCAGCACCGATTCCGGATTATTTTGAAAAATTACTAAAAACATTAGGCCAAAATTGTTGAAAAATCCCCTTGACGTTGAGGTTCTATTGTAGTAGAATGAAGTTACTTTCTATTTTTTGTTATTTAAACCATTCTACACCTAGAGAATGATTGCTATATATTTGGCTTAGGAGGAGGCATGATAAAAAATGAGTCAGCAAAAAAATAATAAGGAAATACGTTTGCACGAAGGGGAATTAAATGTTATGGAGTTGCTCTGGAGTAATAAAGTCTTGGCAGCAAAAGATATTTCAAAAATTATCAAAGAATATATTGGATGGGAAAAAAATACTACATATACATATATCAAACGTTTAATTGATAAGGGAGCCATTACCCGTGAAGATCCCGGATTTTTATGTCGGCCGGCAATTTCAAAAAAAGATGTTCAGGAAATTGAGACCTCTGTATTGATTAAGAACTTGTTTAATAATTCATTTGCAAATTTTATTCAAGACTATATTGGAAATAAAAAATTATCTACAGAAGAGTTGTTTGAATTACAGAAGATTATTCAGGATAACCAAGATTGATAAAAGCATATCTTAGCAGATATGCTTTTATGTTTCTCCCTAAACTCTATTGGACAAACTCCAGTTTTTCAAAAAAAGGTATACAAAATCAAAGAAGTATGATATAATGATACATAAGCAAGGATAAAGGAGGTTGATTTGGCTATGGCTTCAAAGAATCGAGTTACTTATCATGAGGAAAATGTTCATTCTAACACATTGAAATTACGGCAGGTTTTAGATACGATGCCGCGATTTAGCAAAGATTATTTTCGTGCCATCGAACCAAATACATCGGCAAAGACAAGAATATCTTATGTATATGATATTCGTTTGTTTTTCCGTTTTTTGATTCAAACAAATCCTTATTTTCAAAACAAAACGATTAAAGATATCCAATTACAGGATTTAGAGAAATTACAGGCTGTTGATATTGAGGAATATTTAGAATATTTGAAGCTTTATGAGGATGAGGATGGAAAAACGCATACCAATAAGGAACAAGGTCTGCATCGAAAACTTGCCGCTTTAAGAAGCTTTTATGCTTATTATTATAAACGGGAATTGATATCCAGCAATCCAACATTAATTGTTGATATGCCTAAATTACATAAAAAGGAAATTATTCGACTGGAATATGATGAAGTTGCCGAGTTGCTGGATTATGTGGAACATGGTGGCGAAAAGTTATCCGGCATGAAAAAGGTATATTTTGAAAAGAATAAAGTACGAAATCTGGCATTGATTACTCTTCTACTTGGAACAGGTATTCGTGTTTCCGAATGTGTAGGTTTGGATCTAGAGGATGTGGATTTTAAAAATAATCGTATCCGTATTATTCGCAAAGGCGGAAAGGAAGATTTTGTCTATTTTGGTACCGAAGTTGCTGATGCTTTGAGTCAATATATCGAACAAAGAAATGCTATCGTTGCCAAAGAAGGTCATGAGCATGCTCTTTTTCTTTCTACTCAAAAGCGTCGTATTTGTGTACAATCAGTAGAAAATCTAGTGACGGACTATGCCAGCCAGGTTACTTCTATAAAACATATTACCCCACATAAGCTTAGGAGTACTTACGGTACGTCATTATATCGCGAAACAAGTGATATTTACCTGGTTGCAGAGGTTCTGGGGCATAATGATGTGAATACAACCAGAAAGCATTATGCAGCACTGGGTGAAGATCGGAAACGTATGGCGGCAAAGGCAGTGACATTACGGAAATAAGGATATTGAAAAATTGATTAAAGAAAAGAGAAGGGAAGTATCGTCAAAAGATACTTCCCTTCTGTCTTTTATGATTATGTTAATACGTTCTATCGTCCGGTTGGATAAGTTGCAAAAATTTCATTGATAGTATCATAGATAACCTTTGCTGAATTTGCTTGGAAAGCAGAATTGGTTAAACTATAATAATCTTTGCTTCCGGACAAAAATCCAAGTTCAATTAAGACGGCAGGAACCGTATTATGTTTGGTAACATAATAACCGGCAGTTTTTACACCACGATTCGAAGTTCCCAATCGAGTAACAAGGTTATTTTTAAATAGTGTTGCAATTGCCTTGCTGGTTACTCCGGAAAAACTGCTTGAATTATTGTTGGTTGAATAATATACCTCCGTCCCGTTTGCACTTGAACTGGAAGCTGAATTCATGTGAAGACTCACAAAAATGTCAGCACCCACAGTACTAGCAAAAGAAGCTCGTTTAGCTAATGTAATAAATACATCAGAAGTTCTGGTCCAATAAACTTTTGTATCTGGTGCATTTGATGAAAAATAGTTTTTCATCAAGGTATATATTATTTTGTGATTCAAGTCTTTTTCCTTTGTTCCCTTGTTGGTTGCCCCAGAATCATATCCACCGTGGCCGGCATCCAAAACAACAATATTCTTGTAAATACTTCTGGGATCCCCCACAGAAACAACAAAAGAATCTGATTTTTCATAAATCTTATATCCTTGTAGTTTGGATGTAGTAACGGATATCACCGTATTACCATTGGATAATTCCGTATTTACACTTGTTATTACATTACTATTTATGGCAATTGGGTTTTGATTATAAAAATCAATATGATTGCCAGGAATAATTATTTTAAACATTTTACTTTGATATAAATCTTCGTTCTTTATTGAATTAATGGTAGTACCTGTTGGTTTGCTGAATTTTAATGCATAATTTCCAACATATTCTCCCATTATGTTAATGGTAAGAATTCCATCTAATGAAGAATAAGCAAAATCAGACTCTCCAAAGCAGGCAATATTTATGGTTATGGAGTCATTCCCATCTTCTATCACCTCAAATTTTTCAATGGAAGAAACAAATTTAGTAAAAGAAAATTGCTCCAGCAGATACTTTGAGGTTTTTGGAATGGAGATAGAAATTACTTTTCCATTTCGGGAAACAGTTACCTGATCCATAATTTCTGTTTTGGTTCCTTTAATTTCAAATGAAATGCAATCAATGGATGGATTATAAGTTGCTTTTGCATTTGTAATATAATTGATATTGGAGTCGGTGGCTTTCTTGGAATCTCCAACCCAATCAAAATATACCAAATCATGGGCAGAAATCAATATTTTTTTCTTATCCCATTTATAAGAATAACCCAGCGCAGTTAAAACTTTCTTTGCAGGAATACATAAAATGTCTTTTTTTGTATCTTTGCGGGTGACAATATACATCGGTGTATTATTATTGGAAGATATATTGTTTATGTTAATGGAGGGTTCATTTAACACAAGTTTTACTTTCTTATTGGTTGCTGTATTTTCTACTTCTAAGGTTTGAGTATCCTCATAATATTTGTAATTTAAGCCCATGATTTTGTTCAATACTTCTTCAGCAGGGACATACATGGCACCGGATAATTTGAAAATTGGCATGGAAGCAAGCTTGTTATTTTTATCATTATAAGTAAAATAATTTCCAAACTGAGTAGTCTTTGCATCTTTGCCCTGATAAGAATACATAAATTGCTTCGTGATTGTTATGGTAGATTTGGAAGCTTTATATTGAAATCCAAGATGCTGACATAAAAATTTTGCAGGAACTAAAATAGCGGAAGTTTTTTTCTTTACATACCGGATACTAACAGGTGCTGTATGTAATCGATATTTTTTACCATTGACATACGCATTTTTACTTCCGACTGTGAGGGTCACTTTAACTCCGTTTCTTGAAAATGTTAATCGCTTTTTAGAAGATTGATAGGTAGTCTTAACTTTTAGTCCTTTTTGAAATACATCTTTATAAGGCACCATTCTTGTACCATTTATAGTGAGCCCTTTACGAGTACTCTTAGTAATGGTCTTATTCTGATATTTTACAATGGACTGTGTTTTTTTATAATAACTGGTTTTTCCATTTAATTTTACTTTCAGTGTGGCTGCATCACTAGATGAAGCAGGAATTAGGATAAGTCCTAACAATAAAAAGGAAAAAAATAGAAATGGAAGGATTCTTTTGCATTTTTTTGTCATATTGGTTCTTTTCATGTAAATTCGCCCCTTTAAATATATTGTACTTTTTATGTGATAATTGTAACAGTCTTTCATGACACAATTATGGCATGGGAAAAATCCAATGCTTTATAGGCTCAAAAAGAATGAAAGGGACAGTAATCCAATAATAAATGAAAACTAAAAGGCAGAACTATCTTCATAAATTGGTATAATGAGATAATTTCCCGCATAAATTGTATCTGCTCCAGAAATATGATTGATGCTTTTGATTTCATCTACATAGGCATATAATTCTTCTTCAGAAGCACTGGCTCGATGTGCTTTTGCAATGGACCAAACAGAATCTCCCTCATAAACCAAAACGGATTCATAACGCGAAATGGCAGAAGGATCATCTTTGACAGTCTTTGCATTTATATTCTGGAATAGGATAAAGCATGCAAATAAAATGACTGTGATTAAAAGGGAAAGTACAATTTGAAAACGAATTTTTTTAGTCATGGCAAATCACTCCTTGTATCAATTATGACAATATAATCGAACAAACAATCCGAACAAACAATCCGAACATCTGTTTACATGTATCATACTATACGAACAAGCGTTTGTCAATCCTTTTTTTATTATTTGAATATAAAAAAAGAACGGACACCAGCGAAAACCCTTCCACTGGTGTAACACGTTCTTAATCATGTATGATTTGTGTAGTATTATTCTTCTTCTGCTGTATTTTCCTCAGAGACAGACACTATATTTTCATCTTCCTCCGTTTGCAAGGAATCTTCTTCTTCTGCCTGAACTTCCTCTTCTGTAGCTGCAGATTCGGTAGTTTCTGTGGCGAGGGATGCGGCTAATGCAGCTGCTTCTCTCTTGGCCTGTGCCTCTTCTTCTGTATCAATTTTAATGGCAGAAGTCGATAATTCTTTGATGGCAACACTCAATGGTTGTGGGTAATTACCGGATACCAAAGGTTGAGAGCCGGCAATCAACTGACGTGCGCGTTTTGCTGTTGCTAAAACAATCGAATATCGACTATTGACAACAGGATGTTCTCCTGGTTCAACATCACTATTTACGACATTCATTAAATCATTATAAGATGGGTGTAACATAAGTTATAATCTCCTTTCAACTATCTCATTTTTGAATTCTATTTTTTCTGATTATTATCAAGAGTTAAGGCGTGCCAAATTTTTTTAGTGGCCAGATTCGCAAAACCACATGTCCAGCTATATTTTTTTCTTTAATTGGCCCTAATTCTCTGCTGTCAAGACTTACTTTTCGATTGTCACCCAGAACAAAATATTCATCTTCTCCTAAAGTGATTGGTGTGGAAGCAACACCTGCATCTTCGTCTTTCATTACATTTTTTGCATATTCATCTTCGATTTTTTCACCATTGATATAAATATCATTTCCAATGATTTGTATGGTTTCACCGGGAAGACCAAAGACTCGTTTAACATATAATTCAGATTCTTCTGAAGTATCCGAATCGTCTTCGATTTCCATTATATCTTTCATACTTTCCGGAACTTCCGTACCACTTTTCCCATAAGGATAAAATACAATGATGTCATAACGTGACGGCTCTTTAAAATGGTAGGAAACTTTTTCCACAAGCAAACTATCCTTGTTTTGTAAGGTGTTTTCCATGGACTCACCTTTTACAACCGTACGTTGGATTACATGTTCCGGAACCCAAAAGACACATAGAAGGATTAACGCGATATAAATAACAAATTCAACAAAATAACTAAGTTTTGAACGCTTTTTCTTTTCCGTCGCAGGTTCCTTGTTGGTCTCTTCATGGAGTTCGTTTTTAAGTTCTGTTTCTTCCTGGTTCATAATAATCTCCCTTCTTTATTTGCTTACTAATGTATTTAATTGTTGCCTCATGGATTCAATTAAATCTTCACAATGAGTGGTTTTATAATGCCTTGTCTGAATGAGATTGTGAAGGTTTTCTACGGCATCATCCAGAGAATCGTTGACTAAAATATAATCATATTTATCCATATATTCCACTTCTTCCGCAGCACGATTTAATCTGCGAGTGATTTCCTCGGCGGTTTCGGTGCCCCGCCCGGTTAACCGGTCTTTCAATATTTCTGCATTTGGCGGAGTGACAAAAAGAAGTAAAGCATCCGGATATTGCTCTTTTACCAACATACCGCCCTGCATTTCAATTTCAAGTAAAACATCATTTCCGGCCTCTAATTGTTTTTCCACATATTCTTTCGGTGTGCCATAATAATTACCCACATATTCAGCCCATTCGATAAGTTCATTTTTTTCAATCATTTTTTCGAATTCATCTCTGGTTTTGAAAAAATAATCAACACCTTCAACGTCTCCCTTTCTTGGCTGACGTGTAGTGGCAGAAATGGACAATTGGTAGTTATATTTCTTTCTTAATTCTTTTATAATTGTCCCCTTTCCGGCTCCGGAAAAGCCGGAAACAACAGTAAGTATACCTTTTTTCATTGAAATCTCCAATCTGTATTATATTAACAATTATTGAGTCGGTTTGTGATGGTTTCCGGCAAAAGAGAGGTCAAAACAAGCATCTGATTTTCCATAATAATTACTGCTTTTGTTTTCTTTCCACAAGTTGCATCAATGGCAAGTCCATCGTCCTTTGCACTTTGCACCATTCGTTTGATTGGAGCGGCTTCGTAACTGACTATACTAATGATTTTATCTGCATTTACGACATTTCCATATCCGATATTAACAAAAGACATAGGAACCGATCCTTTCTGAATTATGTTCTGATTTTTTATTCTAAATTTTGTATCTGTTCGCGGAATTTTTCAATTTCTGTTTTTAAAATTATACCTAAATCTGCAATGATAATATCATTGGCTTTTGACAAGGTGGTATTGGCTTCACGATTTAATTCCTGTGTCATAAAATCCAACTTTCGACCAACCGTTTCCTCTGTTTCAAGGATTTCACGCATATGCCGAATATGACTTTTCAGTCGAACCAATTCTTCGTCAACACATATTT
The DNA here is from genome assembly GCA_022769325.1 of Eubacterium sp. Taxonomy (GTDB): domain Bacteria; phylum Bacillota; class Clostridia; order Lachnospirales; family Lachnospiraceae; genus Eubacterium_F. The sequence goes on from JALEKC010000133.1 coordinate 44,415, forward strand.
TATCCGCATAAATCACAAGTTCTGTGGCAAGTACGCTTTCGTCTAATTTATTATCAGCCAGTGTTTCCTTGATTTTTGCAGTAAGTCTTTCTTTATAATCTGTGAAAACCTGCGGAGAACGTTTTTCAATTTGGTTTGTAACGTCTTCTAAAAGAGTCAGCTTGTTTAATAAATCGTTTTTTAATAACTCACCCTCGGTTTCACGAGATTTTAGAAATTGTAGTAAAGCCCCTTCAACCGTGGTTTCTACCAACTTCTGCAACTTATCTTCATCAATATGAATCTCTTCCATGGTATATACATCCGGATATCTTGAAAGCATGGCTGCATCCAAACCGGTATTTAGAGAAAAATCATCGGACAATTGTCGAATCAAATTTACATAGGCACGAGCCATATCCGGGTGATAGGCAATACTATCTTCTCCATGGGCGATGTTTTCATAAGTAATAAATACATCCACTTTTCCACGACTGATTTTTTCTTTTAATTGTTTGCGAATTAGATTTTCATATGGATTCAAAATTTTTGGAAGGCGTATGGAGATATCGCAATATCGGTGGTTTACGGATTTGATTTCCACCACCAGACGAGATTCTTCATTTTCTGCTTCATAACGGCCATAGCCGGTCATACTTCTTATCATAATGCCCTCCAAGTCTAAAAATGAATCTATGCATTCTGTTCTATTATAAAGGAGAATGAAACAGAAGTCAAGTTGTCTGAGATTATTTTTGTAATTTGACCCCCAAAATATTTTATAGTATAATACTTCATAAGAAATTGTTGACGGAGGAATTAGACATGGCTTTTGATGGATTTTTCGTAGCATCATTGACAAAGGAGCTATCGGAACAATTGACGGGAGGACATTTACAAAAAATATCCCAACCGGAAAAGGATGAGTTGGTACTTGCTGTTAAAAATAATCGACAGACATTGCGTTTGGTGTTATCAGCAAGTCCTTCTCTTCCACTGATTTATTTGACAAAGAAAAGTAAAGTGGCCCCTCTTACGGCGCCTAATTTTTGTATGCTTTTGCGAAAACATCTAAGTGGTGCCCGAATATGTCGGATTTATCAATACGAGCTAGAGCGTGTCCTGTTCATTGAATTTGAAAATCGAAATGAATTAGGGGATTTGGTTCATCGCAATCTTGTGATTGAGATTATGGGAAAACATAGCAACATTATTTTTTTGGACGAAAAAAATGTAATTGTTGACAGTATTCGTCATATTTCTTCTTTGGTAAGTTCAGTGCGGGAAGTTTTGCCGGGAAGACCATATTTTATACCGAATACACGGGAAAAGCACAATCCTTTTGAATTGACAACGGAACAATGGATTCAGGAATTAACCAAACAGCCGGTATCCATTGTGAAAGGACTATGTAATTATTTGACCGGATTTAGTTTTTCTATGGCACAGGAACTGGCGTATCGTTGTCAATTGGACGGAGATGCTCCGTTAGCATCCTGCAATGGAAATCAGCTTTCTGCATTATTATCGGGGCTTCGGGACCTAATGGAAAAGGTTAAGCAGGGGGATTTTTCGCCGGAAATTGTATTTCGGGATGCGGAACCAATTGAGTTTTCGGCCTTTGAAATGAAGCGATATGGAGAGGAAATGTTTCGTCATCAATCGTTTGATTCCGTCAGTGAAATGATTGAAGTTTTTTATGGAGAAAAAGAAGCTATTCAGAGAATCCGGCAAAAATCTGCAGATTTGAGAAAAAATATTATGACATTATTGGAGAGGGATCAGAAAAAAATCGCTATTCAGAGAAAGCAATTAAAAGATACGGAAAAGCGAGAACGATATAAGATCTATGGAGAACATATCAATACGTATGGATATCAGTTGGGTCCGGAAGATACGGTGTTAAAATGTACCAGTTATTATGATGAGTCTCCTTTGGAGATTCCGATTGATCCGGCGAAAACACCAACAGAGAATGCCAATAAGTATTTTGATAGATATAATAAACTAAAGCGTACTTATGAGGCGGTTTCGGTTCAAATTGAAGAGACCCAGGTGCAGATGGATCATTTGGAAACGATATTAACAGCTCTGGATATCGCACGGCAGGAAGAAGACTTGCAATTGATTAAACAGGAGCTTGTGGACAGTGGATATATGAAAGGGCATATTCATAAGAAAAATAAAAATACTAAGGCCATGCCAAAAAGTAAACCACTCCACTTTCGCTCCAGCGATGGATTTGATATGTTTGTAGGAAAAAACAATTATCAAAATGATATGTTGACCTTTAAGATGGCGACTGGAAATGACTGGTGGTTTCATGTTAAGCAGGCACCGGGTTCTCATGTTATCGTTCAATGCAACAATGAGGAGCCACCAATACGTACATTTGAGGAAGCGGCAAGTCTGGCGGCACATTTTTCACAAAAATCTTCAGCAGATAAAGTGGAAATTGATTATACCCAGAAAAAAAACGTGAAAAAACCAAATGGCAGTAAGCCTGGTTTTGTTGTTTATTATACGAATTATTCCATGGTCGTATCTCCGGACATCAGTGAAATCGAAGAAATTTGTTAGAAGGAAATTTGTGAGAAGGAAGGAATGAATTATGATTTTATATGATGCACATTTGCATACCCATTATTCCACAGATAGTGAGGAATCTATGGAAAAAATAATTTGTGATGGGATTTCAAAGGGACTTCATGGCATTACGTTTACGGATCATATGGATTATCATTTTCCAGAGTCTTATGATTGGAATTTAGAGGAAGGAAAAAAGCCCTTTCAATTTTGTTTCGAGGATTATAAAGAGGAAATTTCCGTGTTGCGTGGGAAGTATCATGATGAAATTGAAATTCATACCGGTGTTGAAATTGGGTTAAAATCAGATGCTTATGAAGATAATGTAAAATTGAGCAATCGAGAGGATTTGGAATACTGTATCGGTTCCATTCATCTGATTGATAATATGGATCCCTATTATCCGGAATTTTGGGAAAATTATGGAGAAGAGAATGGTTTGCAGCTTTATTTTGAGACTACCTATGAGCAGATAAAAAATATAGGGGATATTCGTATTGACACTATTGGTCATTTGGATTATATTACTAGATATCTTCCCTCGGGTTATTCTTTTTTTCAATATAATAAATACAAGGAATTGCTGGATGAAATCTTACATTTGATCCTGGAGAAGGATTTTATTTTGGAAATCAATACTTCTGGTTATAAAAATGGCGGAACTATGCCCAATCCGTGTGGTGAAATTTTGTACCAGTTTTATGCTATGGGCGGAAGAAATATTATTTTCGGCTCAGATGCTCACGATATTTCCCGTGTGGGAAAGGATTTTTACAGAGCAGAAAAATTGGCCAGAGAGGCGGGGTTTAAGGGATATTTTTCGATATCAGACCATAATCGTAGTTTTCATTCGTTTTAATAAAAGAAAGGAGTATAAAGTCGATTTGACCTATACTCCTTTTATATTCTAGTACTCTTCTTCCATGTCTTCTTCCCCTTCGTGGATATCAGATTTTGGTTTGGATAATCCTTCAATTTTGATACCATGTTTTTCGGCATAATCCCAAAGGGCCGCATGTATTGCTTCTTCT
>JALEKC010000128.1 GCA_022769325.1 Eubacterium sp.
GCTTTTCATGGCAAAGTGTGCAGTTTGTGATAAGAGTGTACATTTCGGTAACGCTGTCAGCCATTCTCATAGAAGAAGCAACAAAATGTGGAAATCTAATTTGAAATCGGTTAGAGTTAAGGTGAATGGTGGAACGAAGAAAATGTACGTTTGTACTTCCTGCCTTCGTTCAGGAAAAGTGGAAAGAGCATAGTCCACTCTATACTTAAACTTAGATAAGAGAGCCAGTGACCAGTGATGGTTGTTGGCTTTTTTGGTTTTTGTCCGAAAAAATTAATCCGGAAGGAATTTAACAGGAAGTAAATAAATTGTATCCCAGGATCAGGCACAGCAAAATAATACAGATTGCCAGAAATCCATTGGTGATAAAAAGCATAATAGCCATGCCGATGCCAATCCAGAATAAGATGAAGCCCAATAATTTTTTCATGGTCGCCTGTCCTTTCGGTAAATCAAAGAGGAGTTATCCTAATCATATGCCAGAATAGATTAAAGGTGAAAAGAAGTGGGAAAGAATTGATTTTTTTATTGTTTTGGTGTACAATAAGAATAACTATATTTTGAGTGAATGGAGGGTCCATATGAAGGGTGAACTTGATAATGAGATGGGTAAGATTCTCGTAGATGAAGACGTACTGGCAAAGTATGCCGGTTCCGCAGCGGTGGAATGTGCCGGTGTTGTGGGCATGGCATCTGTAAATATGAAAGATGGTATCGTTAAATTACTGAAAAAAGATAGCATTCGACATGGCGTTTATGTGAATGTAAAAGACAATAAACTCTATATCGAACTTCGTATTATCGTGGCTTATGGTGTAAGTATCATGACTGTGGCAGAAAATCTGGTGGAAAGTGTAAAATATAAAATTGAAGAATTCACCGGAATGGATGTCGGCAAAATCATTGTGCGTGTCGAAGATGTCAAAGTCGTAGATTGAAGCTAAAGTTGATAGTTGGAGGTCAGAGAGAGTGAGCGTAAAAAAGATAGACGCTGCCTTGGTAAGAAAATGTTTTCTTGCCGGAGCTGCGGCGCTTCAGGCGAAAAAAGAATATATTAACGAATTGAATGTGTTTCCGGTTCCGGATGGGGATACCGGAACCAATATGACAATGACGGTGATGTCTGCAGCGGACGAAGTGACAGCTTTAGATAATCTTTCCATGGAATCAATCTGTAAAGCCATTTCCAGTGGTTCTCTCCGGGGAGCCAGAGGAAATTCCGGTGTAATTCTCTCTCAGCTTTTTCGTGGATTTACCAGAATATTGCGAGAAGTAGAAGAAGCGGATGTTTATGTGTTGGGAAAAGCCTTTGAAAAAGCAGTTGATTCTGCCTACAAAGCGGTGATGAAACCCAAAGAGGGTACGATTTTGACGGTGGCAAAGGCGGGAGCTGAAAAAGCGGCTGAACTTGCACCGAATTGTGAAGATGTAGAAGTGTTTTTACAAGAAGTTATCCGGGAAATGAATCGGACTCTGGAACAGACACCGGAGATGCTTCCGGTATTGAAGGAAGCAGGAGTGGTAGATTCCGGAGGAAAAGGACTGGTTACCATTATGGAGGGAATCATGGACGCCATTCTTGGAAAAGAAATCGTCTATGAGTCCACAGCAAAACCTGTGGCAGAAACTTCCATGACAGGAGCCGGAGCCACGGGAATAGAGACGGAAAATATCAAGTATGGTTATTGCACCGAATTTATCATTCTCCTTGGAAACACTGAATTTACAAGTGAAGATGAGATTGAATTGAAAAAATACCTTGAAAATATAGGGGACTCCATTGTATGTGTCGCCGATGAAGAGGTGGTAAAAATTCACGTTCATACCAACGATCCGGGACTGGCAATTCAAAAAGGGCTGACCTATGGTGAGTTGACTCGTATGAAAATAGATAATATGCGGGAAGAACACAACGAACGTGTGATTATGTCTGCGGAAAAAGCAGTGCAGGAGACAGCCAAAGAAGAGCTGGAAAAAATGGAGAGTGCCCAGGAGAAACCTCGTAAGCCTGAGGGATTTATCTGTGTTTCCGCGGGAACCGGATTGCGAGAGATATTTACGGAACTAGGTGTGGATGTCATTATCGAAGGCGGTCAGACTATGAATCCAAGTACGGAAGACATACTGGAGGCTATTGACCGGGTAAATGCGGATATTATTTATATTATGCCAAACAATTCCAATATTATTTTGGCGGCAAATCAGGCTAAGAGCCTGACAGAGGACAAAAAAGTTGTGGTCATTCCCACGAAAAATATTCCACAGGGAATTACGGCGATGATTCAATATATTGATGGCAATTCGCCGGAGGAAAATGAACGTGCCATGACAGAGGCCCTCGAGGAAGTTCGTTCGGGGCAAGTGACCTATGCGGTACGAGATACTACTATTGATGGGAAAGAAATCGCTCAGGGTGATTTTATGGGGCTGAGTGACAAGACCATTGAAGCGGTGGGCAAGGATATTGTGGAAACCACTGTAAAATTGATTCATGAACTGGAAACACCGGACAGTTCCCTGATTACCATTTATTATGGTGAAGAAGGTTCGGAAGAACAAGCCAGAGAAATCGCAGAAAAGATTTGTCAGGAGAATGAAGAACTAGAAGTAGAGATTGAAAATGGTGGACAGCCGGTTTATTATTACTTTATTTCGGTAGAATAAGCGGCAAACGGAGAGGCGTGAGGTACTTTTTGGGGTGCCCGCGTCTTTCCTGTGTTTGAGAAAGAAAGGACGAATTTTTGTGGATAAACTTGTATTGATTGATGGCAATAGTATTGTGAATCGTGCTTTTTACGGGGTGCCGGATTTGACAAACCGAGAAGGAATTCATACCAATGCCATCTATGGCTTTTTAAATATTTTACTCAAAATACTGGATGAGGAAAATCCTACTCATCTTTTGGTTGCCTTTGATGTGAAAGCGCCTACCTTTCGTCATGGAATGTTTGATGCGTACAAAGGGACCAGAAAACCTATGCCGGGAGAACTCAGAGAGCAGATTCCGCTGTTGAAAGAAATCCTTTCTTCCATGAATATTCAGATCAAAGAGCAGGCAGGTATTGAAGCCGATGATATTTTGGGTACCATGGCTAAAACAGCGGAAAATCAAGGGATGGAAGTGTCAGTTGTATCCGGTGACCGAGATTTGCTCCAGCTTGCTACGGACAAAATAAAGATTCGTATTCCCAAAACCAAGAGTGGGAAGACCACAGTGGAAGATTATTACCGTCCTCAGGTCATTGAAAAATATGGGGTAACCCCGGAACAGATTATTGATTTAAAAGGATTGATGGGGGATGCTTCGGATAATATTCCGGGAGTACCCGGTGTGGGAGAAAAAACGGCGGTCAAAATATTGACGTTATTTGGAAGTGTGGAAAATGCCATTGCCCATGTGGAAGACATAAAACCCAATCGGGCCAAAGAGGCAGTTAAAAATAATACAAAACTGGCCTTGCTCAGTAAGAAATTGGCAACCATAAAAACCGATTGTAAATTGGGTATCAAAATGGATGAGTGCAAAATTCAGGAGATGTTTACGGCGGAAGCCTATGAAAAAATAAGCAATCTGGAATTTAAATCACTGATGAGCCGTTTTGAAAAGGATGCCGGGAGCAATGCCGCCCTGGAGGCGAAATTCCAGCAGATTCAAGGGAAAACGCAATTTCATGAATGTGTGGAAGAATGCATCAAAAGGGGGACCATGGCATTTAAGTTGCTGGTAAAAGAAAAGGCGGACAAAGATGGTCAAACCAGTGGACAGATGACTCTATTTATGCAAGAAGAGCCTGGCTTGTTTGCAGGCGCCTTTACGATGGATGGAGAAAGGGTATTCTTTTTTACCGTGGACGAAGAGATAACAGAGCAGACGGTAAAAGAGGAATTCCTTCGTGCCAGTGAAGCCGGTGTCTGCTTTCTTACCAATGATTTGAAAAAGCAGCTTCCGGAGCTTCCCAAGCTGGAGGAGAAGAATTGTTTTGATACCGGTGTGGCTGCCTATTTGGTCTGTCCGATTCAAAAAGGCTTTTCGGAAGAAGATTTAAGTTCGGAATATGCGGGCTTTGTCATGCCAGCCTATTCCCAGAATTTTGGCAAAAAAACCATATATCAGATGTGGCAGCAGGAAAAGGAAGAGGTACAAAATTATGCGTGTTATTGTGCTTTGGTATCCTATCTTTCCCACAAACCACTTCATCGAAAGTTAAAGACCATGAAATCCTATGAGTTGTTTGAACAAATTGAGATGCCTTTGGTATTTACACTATATCATATGGAACAGGAAGGGATTTGTGTCAAACGGGAAGCCCTTCGCCAATATGGTGAAAATTTAGGACAACGGATTGAAATACTGGAGCAGGAGATTTATGATCTTGCGGGAGAAACCTTTAATATCAATTCTCCCAAACAGCTAGGTGTTATCTTATTTGAAAAATTGCGGATGCCTTATGGAAAGAAAACCAAAACGGGGTATTCGACATCGGCAGAGGTGTTGGAAAAACTTCGCTTTGAGAGTCCTATCGTGGAGAAGATTTTGGAATATCGCCAGCTTAGTAAATTGAAATCCACCTATGCAGATGGCTTGTCTGTTTATATTGATTTGGATGGACGAATTCGTACGACATTTAATCAAACCATTACAGCTACGGGAAGATTGAGCAGTACGGAGCCCAATTTGCAAAATATTCCGATTCGTATGGAACTGGGAAGACAGATACGAAAAGTTTTTGTGCCACAAGAGGGATATGTCTTTTTGGATGCAGATTATTCTCAGATTGAACTTCGTGTTTTGGCTCATATGTCCGGAGATGAAAAACTGATTGAAGCCTACAAAGCAAATGCGGATGTACATCAGACTACGGCATCTTTGGTCTTCCATGTCCCTTATGAGGAAGTGACGCCTATGCAGAGACGGGATGCCAAGGCAGTAAACTTTGGAATCGTATATGGCATTAGCGGTTTTGGTCTGTCAAGAGATTTGGGCATAACGAAGAAACAGGCAGAACAATATATTCAGGATTATTTTGAAACCTATCCAAAAGTAAAAGAATATATGGATTCTCTGGTGGAGATGGGAAAGAGCAAAGGGTATGTGACTTCCCTGTATGGAAGGCGGCGGCCGATTCCGGAATTGACGGCAAAGAATTTTATGCAGCGTCAGTTTGGTGAGCGAATTGCCATGAATTCACCGATACAGGGAACGGCAGCAGACATTATCAAAATAGCCATGAACCGGGTGGATGCCCGACTTCGCAAGGAAGGGTTGAAATCTCGTCTGATTTTGCAGATTCATGACGAATTGCTGATAGAGACAAAAGAAGAGGAAATTCAGGAAGTATCCCAAATTCTCAATGAGGAGATGATTCATGCGGCAACCTTATCCGTTCCATTGATTGCGGATGTTAAACAGGGAACCACATGGTATGAAGCCAAATAAATGCAACCATGGTTGCACAAAGGAGGAAAAAGGTGATTATCGGAATGACAGGAGGGGTCGGAAGTGGAAAATCCACAGTCCTTGCTATGCTAAAACGCTATGAAAAGGTGCGTATCTGTATGGCAGATGAATTGGGACACCAGGTAATGGAACCTGGGAAAGCGGCCTACCAAAAAATAATTGCACATTTCGGGGAAGAAATATGTGATGACAACAAGCAAATTGATCGTACCCGCCTTGGGAAGATTGCATACGCCGATGAGAGACAGCTTGCCATACTCAATGAGATTATTCATCCGCTGGTTTGGGAAGAAATCCAGAGACAGGCCAATATGTATGGGGAAGATAATATGTTTTTTGTGGAAAGTGCCATTTTATTTGAATGCGGTCTGGATAAGTTGTGCAAAGAAGTATGGGGCATTTTGACGGATGATACCTTGCGTTTCCAGCGTTTACAGGAGTCTCGCGGATATTCGAGGAAACGTGCGGAAAGTATTATGCGAAATCAGGTGTCGGATTCTTATTTAAAACGACATTGTGACCGATTGATACATAATGATGGAAGCGAAGAAGAACTGGAAGCAGAAATTGCACGGGTGATGAGTGGTTATGGATATCGCCGATGTAATAGTGGAAAATAAAAAATAGATGTGATATACTTGTAGCAGTGCAAGGAGTTTGCAGATGTTTTAGTATGAAAAAATGAGGGATGAGAATGAGTAGCAGAAGAGAAGATTATGTATTTGGATTGGATATCGGTACAAGAAGTATTGTGGGAACCGTGGGTTATCGGACAGGGACAGACCGTTTTGTTGTGGTTGCCCAAAAATCTCTGGAGCACAAAACCCGCGCTGTCATCGATGGACAAATCCATGATATTTCAACGGTGGCAGCATCTATTTCCGTTATAAAAAGGCAATTGGAAGATGAAATCCGACAGTCGCTGACCCATGTCAGCATTGCGGCAGCCGGTCGTGTGCTGAAAACGGAAACCGTATTTGTGGAACATGAGATGCCGTCGGAGACCAAAGTGACCAAGGATCATATTCACTCCTTGGATAGTTTGGCGGTGGAAAAAGCCTATGAGCGCATCCGTAAACAAACGGAACACAAGGATAAGCATTTTTATTGTGTGGGCTATTCTCCGGTAAAATATTATTTGAATGGCTATCCCATGGAGATGATTGAAAAACATATGGCCTCTTCTATCGGCGTTGAAATGATTGCAACATTTCTGCCGGATGAGGTAGTAGATGGTTTGTATCAGGCAGTGGAAGAAGCGGGACTGCATGTGGCAAGTCTGACTTTAGAGCCTATCGCAGCCATTAATGTGGCGATTCCGGAAAGATTTCGCCTCCTCAATATCGCATTGGTAGATGTGGGCGCCGGAACGTCGGATATATCCGTTGTGAAAGAAGGAAGTGTCATTGCCTTTGGTATGATGCCTCTGGCAGGAGATGAAATTACAGAAGCCATTGCCAAAAGATATTTGATTGATTTTGAGACCGCAGAAAAGGCAAAAAAAGCAGCAGACCGGAAAAAAATGGTCAGCTTTAAGGATATTATGGGAGAAACCATTAAAGTATCCCAGGAAGAAATTCATGAAGTGGCGGCTCAGGCCATTGATCCCATTGTCAGCAAAGTGGCACAAAAAATCATTGAGTTAAATGGTAATACATCGGTCAGTGCTGTATTTGTAGTAGGTGGCGGCGGAAAAATGCCCGGATTCACGGAAAAACTGGCAGAAAAGTTAAATCTGCCACAAAACCGGGTTGCCATTCGGGGAGCGGAAGTACTACAACACATTGATTTCAGTGCTACCAATGTCAAAAAGGATTCCACCCTTGTGACACCGATTGGTATTTGTCTGGAATATTATGAGCAAAGAAGCAATTTTATCTATGTAAAAGTAAATGAAGAACGGGTCAAAATTTATGACAACGGAAAAGCAACCGTTTTAGATGCCTGTATTCACGCAGGATTTTCCCAGGACAGTCTGTTTCCTTCCCGGGGAGCAGGGGTTCATTACCAGATCAATGGAGAAGAGAGAGAGGTAAAGGGATATCTTGGGGAGCCGGCAGAAGTAAAAGTAAATGGTGTAGTTACCAATTTAAATCAGCTGCTGGAGGAAGAAGACCAGGTGGAAATCCGACCGGCCACGCAGGGAGAGCGGGTTCGTCTGACTTTGGGGCGTATCAAAGAGTGTCAAAAGAGGATCACTCTTCGCTGGTTTGGGAAAAAACTGGAATATCCGGTGAAAGTATTGGTAAATGGAAAACCCCAGAAATCGAAATATGTCATTCGGGACGGAGACCGAATATCCATTGATGATACTTGTAAAATATCGGAGTTGTTTGAATTTACCAACATGACACCGAGGGAAGATATTTTACTCAAT
>JALEKC010000132.1 GCA_022769325.1 Eubacterium sp.
AATTGGCCGTAAAAATAGAGGGATATGTCCCCCGAGCCCCCAATTCAAGAGAAAAATACGGCCAGAATAGGCGAAAAAGCAAGTTTTGGCCGTAAAGTAGGCGGGATATGTCCCCCGAGCCCCCAATTCAAGAGAAAATTACGGCCAGATTAGCAGAAAAAGCAAGTTCTGGCCGTAAAGTAGCGGGAGTCGCCCCCCAGAACTCCCTGGCCACCCCCGAGCCCCTCAATTCAAGAGAAAAATACGGCCAGATTAGGCGAAAAAAGCAAGTTTTGGCCGTAAATTAGCAGGAGTCGCCCCAGAACTCCCTGGCCACCTCCATAGCCCCCCATTCAAGAGAAAATTACGGACAGAATTTCGTGCAAGTACAATAGTGATTGCCGGGCTTGTGCAACAAAAAAAGAGCTGTCGCACTAATGCTTAGTGCGACAGCTCCCTAAAAATCTACAAATTAAATTCAGATTCACATCACTGTTCCTGATTCTCCAATGCTGCTCCGATAAAGCCTTTAAACAATGGATGCGGGCGGTTTGGACGACTCTTAAATTCAGGATGAGCCTGAGTTGCTATAAACCAAGGATGCTCTGGAAGCTCCATCATTTCGACGATACGACCGTCTGGTGAGAGACCGGACAATTTCATGCCATTCTTTGTCAAGTCATCGCGATAGTAATTGTTGACTTCGTAGCGGTGACGATGGCGTTCGGTAATGGTTTCAGAGCCATATAATGTGTAAGCTTTGCTTTCTTTGTCCAAAGTACATGGATAAGAGCCAAGACGGAGCGTGCCTCCGATATCTTCAATGCCGTCCTGTTCCGGCATCAGGTGGATAACCGGATGGGTGGTGGCAGGATCAAGTTCTGCGCTGTGGGCATCGTTCCAGCCCACGACATTACGGGCAAATTCGACGATAGCAAGTTGCATGCCGAGGCAAAGACCTAAAAATGGAATTTTGTTTTCACGGGCATATTGAATCGCCGTAATCTTACCTTCGATACCACGGTTACCAAATCCACCAGGAACCAGAATGCCGCTGACATCACCCAGAAGTTCGGAGACATTGTCCGGTGTAACTTCCTCGGAATTTATCCACTTAATGTTGACTTGGGCATTGTGGGCAAAACCGCCATGTTTCAGTGACTCAACCACACTAATGTAAGCATCGTGGAGAGCAGTATATTTTCCAACCAAAGCAACCGTAACTTCTTTGGAAAGATTTTTAATAGAATGAACCATATTTTCCCATTCAGCCAAATCCGGTTTTGGACAATCCAGTCTCAGACATTTGCAGGCAATATCTGCAAGATGCTCTTCTTCCATGGCAAGTGGAACTTCATATAAGGTATCTACATCCAAATTTTGAATAACTTGCGAACTTGGTACATTACAAAACAGAGAAATTTTATCTTTGATGGATTTCTCCAAAGGAACCTCCGTACGACATACGATGATATCCGGTTGGATTCCCATTCCCTGAAGTTCTTTGACACTACTCTGGGTCGGTTTCGTTTTCAATTCTGCGGAAGCTTTCAGATAAGGAATCAGCGTAACATGGATTAAAATGGCATTCTCATGGCCTACATCCAATTGGAACTGACGAATCGCTTCCAAAAATGGCTGGCTTTCAATATCTCCAACCGTACCACCAACTTCAATGATGGCAATTTGGGTTTCATCACAACCGTCATTGCGATAAAACCGGCTCTTTAATTCATTTGTGATATGAGGAATCACCTGTACGGTACCGCCACCATAGTCGCCGCGTCTTTCTTTCGAGAGAACGGACCAGTATACTTTTCCGGTTGTGACGTTACTTTGTTTGGTGAGACTCTCGTCGATAAAACGTTCATAATGCCCCAAATCAAGGTCTGTCTCCGCACCGTCATCGGTAACGAATACTTCCCCGTGCTGAATTGGGTTCATGGTGCCAGGGTCAATGTTGATATAAGGGTCAAATTTTTGCATCGTGACACGATAACCTCTCATTTTCAGAAGTCTGCCCAAAGATGCAGCAGTGATACCTTTTCCGAGACCGGATACAACACCACCTGTTACAAATACATATTTTACAGCCATGTTTCCTCCTTCTGCCTTATGGCGGATCCTGTCGTTTGACAGCATCATTCTATCCTATGTTTATTCTTCCCACAATTTCTCTGTGGTATAGAATACCGAAAAATTCAAATACTTATATATTATACTATGTTTGTGAACCGTATTCAATAGGAAAATGTAAACTTTTTTTCACGAATCTTTCACATCTATGGCATTGATTTATATGGAAAAATCGATTATACTACTATAGAAAGATGAAAAAAAGAAAGGAATCCAATGCACATGGAAAATAATAATAAAAACCGTCCGGATGGACCCAAGAAGAACAAAGTGAATATCATAATCTGTGTGATGGCGGCCCTTTTGGCACTTACCATTATCTTATTTTTGAATGCACAGATTGAAAAAAGTACAAAGAAAGAAATCAGTTATTCCAAATTTATCGAAATGCTGAAAGAGGGAAATGTTTCCGAAGTAACTTTCGATTCCAATGTGATTTATATCAAGCCGAAAACCAAGGAGTCCGTATTTGAAGTGACCTATTATACCGGTTATGTGGAAGATACCGCTTTGGTGCAGGATATGTTAAACAAATACAATGTGGATTTTTCGGCAAAGATTGATGATACAAGTTCTGGTATCTTAAGCTTTTTGCTGGCTTATATTTTGCCATTTGCCGGCATGTGGATTGTGTTGTGGCTGCTTATGCGTATGATGTCCCGCAATGGCGGTGGCGGCGGTATTATGGGCGTTGGAAAATCTACAGCAAAAATGTATGTCGAGAAGAAAACCGGTGTTACCTTTAAAGATGTGGCAGGAGAAGAAGAGGCAAAGGATTCCTTACACGAATTAGTTGACTTTTTGAAAAATCCGGATAAATACAAGAAGATTGGTGCGAAATTGCCAAAAGGAGCCTTGCTTGTGGGGCCTCCGGGAACCGGTAAGACATTGCTTGCCAAGGCACTTGCCGGAGAAGCAGGAGTACCATTTTTCTCACTGTCCGGTTCCGATTTTGTGGAAATGTTTGTGGGTGTCGGTGCCTCCCGTGTACGAGACTTGTTCAAGCAGGCGCAGTCCATGGCACCTTGTATCATATTTATTGATGAGATTGATGCCATCGGTAAAAGCCGTGATTCCCAATATGGCGGAGGCAATGATGAGAGAGAGCAGACATTGAACCAGTTGCTTTCCGAGATGGATGGTTTTGATTCCTCCAAAGGAATTGTCATTCTCGGTGCTACCAACCGTCCCGAAGTGTTGGATAAGGCGTTGCTTCGTCCGGGACGTTTTGACCGCCGGATTATCGTGGAAAAACCAGATTTAAAAGGACGAATTGATGTTCTTAAGGTACATTCCCACGATGTATTGATGGATGATACGGTAAATCTTGAAGAGATTGCCCTTGCCACTTCGGGAGCTGTGGGGGCGGACCTTGCCAATATGGTCAACGAAGCGGCTATTATGGCAGTAAAAGACGGACGAAATGTAGTAAGTCAGAAAGATTTGTTTGAAGCCGTGGAAGTTGTATTTGCGGGAAAAGAAAAGAAAGACCGCATTTTAGGAAAAGAAGAGAAAAAAATTGTGGCCTATCACGAGGTGGGTCATGCTCTTGTGACTACCCTTTTGAAAAAGGCGGAGCCGGTTCAGAAAATAACCATTGTGCCTCGTACGATGGGGGCTCTTGGCTATGTTATGCAGGTCCCGGAAGAAGAAAAATATCTTCGGACCAAAGAGGAATTGATTTCCAAAATCGTCACACTGTATGGTGGACGTGCTGCCGAAGCCATTATTTTTGGTGACGTGACCACCGGAGCTTCCAATGATATTGAGCAGGCAACGAACATTGCCAGAGCCATGGTGACCCAATATGGAATGAGTGAAAAATTTGGCCTCATTGGATTGGAATCCGTTCAAAACCGTTATTTGGATGGACGTACAGTGATGAATTGTGGCGAAAAGACAGAGAGCGAAGTAGACGAAGAAGTCATGGCATTGTTAAAAGAATGCTATGAAAAAGCATATCAGTTGATTGAAGAAAATCAGGAGGTTCTTCACAAATTGGCTGCTTATCTGGTGGAGAGAGAAACCATTACCGGAAAAGAATTTGTTCGCATCTACGAAGAAGAAACCGGAAACAAATTGGAAAAGTCCGAAAAATCAGAAGAATTAGAAAATGACACGACAGATGTAGAAAAGAAGGAAAATACAGAAGGAACTACCGATGTAGAACAAATCGAGAAAGTGGTAGAAACGGAAATAGAATCCGAAGAAAGTGGAGAAAAAGATGGCATATGAAGTGTTGGTGCTGGATGTGGATGGGACGCTGATGCGGACGGATAAGACCATATCCCAGAAAACCATTGATGAGATTGTTCGTATTCAAGAAGAGGGAATTTGCGTAGCAATTGCCTCCGGGCGTTGTACCGCGGGTATCATGCCTACTGCAAGAAAAATCCGTCTGGATGAATTTGGTGGATACATTGTTTCCTACAACGGAGCTTGTATCAGCAACGCCAAGACCGGGGAAATTATTTACAATATCAACCTGCCGGATGGCATTGTACCGGAGATATACGAGTTTTCAAAGAAAGAGAAAACCGGTATTATGACGTATCATGACAATGATATTATTGCGGAAAATGATGCAGATCAATATATACAAATTGATGCAAAAGGCTGTGAGATTGATATTCACGTTGTGGAAAACTTTGGAAAGGAAGTGACCTATCCGGTGAATAAATGTCTCCTGACGGGGGATCCGAATTGGATGAAAGAGGTAGAACCCAAAGCAGCTAAGGCATTTGAAGGGCGTTTGAGTGTATATCGCTCGGAAGATTTTTATGTGGAAATGATGCCTCTCGGCATTGATAAGGCATATGGATTGTCAAAATTGTTGAAAAAACTGGGGTATTCCAGAAACCAGATGATTTGCTGCGGAGATGGTTTCAATGATATTTCCATGATTGAATATGCCGGACTTGGTGTGGCCATGGCAAATGCCAGTGAAGAAGTTCGAAAGAGGGCAAATTATGTGGCCCCGCATTGTGATGAGGACGGATTGGTGGATGTGATTCGTCGCTTTATGACAGATTGAGATGGGAATCACGAGAGGAGTGAATCAGATGGAGCGAGCCGATTTTGATTTAACAGAAGAATTGAAAAAACTTCCCGAAAAACCGGGTGTGTATCTGATGCATGACAAAAATGATCATATAATATATGTGGGCAAAGCGATTGTGCTGAAAAACCGTGTTCGTCAATATTTTCAAAAAAGCCGTCATGTTTCTCCCAAAATTGAGCGGATGATTGAGCAGATTGCCTGGTTTGAGTATATTGTGACCGATAGTGAACTAGAGGCACTTGTGCTGGAATGCAATCTGATTAAAGAATATAATCCCAAATACAATACGATGTTAAAGGATGGCAAAAGCTATCCTTTTTTGAAAGCCGTTTTGCAGGACGATTATCCGAGATTTGTCTTTGCCAGGCAGATGAAGCGGGATGGAGCCAAATATTTTGGTCCGTTTACCAGTGGAGCCGCCATTCGGGATACCATAGAACTTCTCAATAAACTCTTTCATTTGCGAAATTGTCAGAAGCGTTTTCCGAGAGATATCGGGAAAGAGCGTCCTTGTCTGTATCACCAGATGGGACAGTGTCTGGCACCTTGCCAGGGAAATGTGGATAAAGAAGAATATCGCAAAAATTTTGAACAGGCACTTGCCTTTTTAAATGGGAAGACCAAAGAAGTACTTCGGGATTTAGAAGAAAAAATGATGGAAGCCTCGGCACAGATGCATTTTGAAGAGGCAGCAGGATTTCGGGATTTGATACAAAGTGTAAAACAGGTAACAGAACGGCAGAAAATCACAAGTGAGGATGCGGAGGACAGGGATATCATTGCCATGTCGAGACTTCAGGACGAAGCCGTCGTGCAGGTGTTTTTTATACGTGGTGGTAAATTGATTGGACGGGAGCATTATTATCTCACCGGAGTGCAGGAGGAAGAGGATGCCCATGTGCTGGGGGCCTTTATCAAGCAAATGTATGCCGGAACTCCCTACATACCACGGGAATTGTGGACGGAAGAACCACCGGAGGACAGTGAGATGATATTGGAATGGCTGTCCAAAAAGAGAGGACATAAAGTGTCTTTCCGTCATCCCAAACGAGGGGATAAAGAGCGACTTTTGGACTTAGCCAAGAGAAATGCTCGGATGGTATTGTTGCAGGATGCCGAAAAATTGAAACGGGAGAGAGCCCGGACGCTAGGGGCCATGGAAGAAATCGAAGGCCTTCTTGGACTGTCAGGATTACAGCGGGTGGAATCGTATGATATTTCCAACATCAATGGCTTTGAAACCGTGGGGTCCATGGTAGTATTTGAAAAAGGACGTGCCAAGAAAAATGACTATCGAAAATTTCGAATCCGTTCTGTGACGGGACCGGACGATTATGGAGCGATGGAAGAATTGCTGACACGGCGTTTTACTCATGGAATGCGGGAAAATCTGGATGAAATGGATGCTTTTCGCCTATTCCCGGATGTGATTTTTATGGATGGTGGAAAGGGACAGGTAAATATTGCCGAGAAAGTATTGGAAAAATTGCAAATTCATATTCCTGTTTGCGGGATGGTAAAAGATGACCATCACCGCACCCGGGGATTGTATTATCAAAACAAAGAAATCCCCATCGATACTCACGGACAGGGATTTCGGCTGATTACAAGAATACAGGATGAGACACACCGATTTGCCATTGAATACCATCGGCAGATTCGCGGGAAAACACAAGTGCACTCCATCCTGGATGATATTCCCACAGTGGGACCGACTAGGCGTAAAGCCCTGATGAGGCGTTATGATTCCCTGGATGCCATTGCTGGTGCAACGGTGGAAGAATTGATGGAAATGCCGGAAATCAATGAAGCTTCCGCCAGAGAAATCGTCGCTTTTTTTGCCAAACGAGGGAACGGCAAGGGATAGCAGCAGCTCCCCCCAATGGCGGGGAAGCCCCAATAGTGGGAAAGCCCAATAGCAGGAAGCCCCCAAAAATACTAGCGGAATTTCGGGTAATCGTAAGAGTAAGATGCCTTTTTGGAGTAACAGTTACTAAAAAGCATGATACGCTGGGCGATTTTTTCCGCATACCAAGGATCCGTTGCGTATTGGTGACTGAGATTACTTGGGTTATAACGGAATTTGAAAATAGTATTTTGTTTTGGCGAGGCTTCAAAATAATTTTCCCGGATAAATTTGGCAGCCCCATAAATAGCCTTGTCCACGGAGGTCCAACCCTGGTAATAGGCATAGGAAGTGGCACCTGTCCGCGGATCGCTGTCATAGGCTTTGATGCCATAAAGGTTATATACTTTCACACTCTTTTTAATCTTTTTTGTAATAAACTTGCCATTTCGTCTGGCATAGGAAGGAAGAGCTACTTTGGTAATGCGATTTCCCCGTGCCAGAGAACTGCGCCCATAGGCAGATTCAATGAAAGTCTGGGCTGCAAAATACATCGGATCAATGCCCTCTTTTTTGGCAGCTGCCAGCATCACAGCTCCTTTTCCGTAGAGAACACTGCGAGTCGGAGCGTAGCCATTATTTTCACAGGAATCCTTGATAAAATAGTTAAAAGTGGAAATGAATTTCTTTTCATCCACTTCCCGATATTCATTCAGTCGTAGATATTGAAATCCATAAGTTGTATCCTTTTTATAATTAATCAGGCGCTTGAATTCTGCAAGAGAAGCACGACCAACACGGTTTCTTTGAATCGTTGCGTAAGTGTTCATTGTCCAGTTATAGGGAGTAAAATAATGCTTTCCAACAAAATTCAAAACCGGTTTTGACAATTGTGCCACTCCCAGGTCTTTGTCCCAGAGATAGTTAATGCCCAATGCTTCCACAATTTCCTTAAAGGGAACCAGTATGGTTTTTACCTTAGATTTTTTATAGGTGACAGAAATAGGGGCCTGGGGCAGGGTGATATTTTTCTGGTTTACCGTCATGGTGGTATCGCCAAGATGCATAATGACAATCTTATTATTTTTCGTCACTCTAATTTTCTTCAATTTTTTATAATAATGATAGCTTGCTTTGATTCCCTGCTTGGCAAATGCTTCTTTCAAAGGAACCATAACCGTTCCGTTGATGGTCACCGCAGGGGTATTTGAGAGATTCAAAGCCTTGGATTCGTATACCACATTGATGCTCTCGCCGGTATAACGATAGGTTTCGCCGCCGGTGGTATAGGAAACGCCTTTGCCTTTTCCCGTGCTCTCGTTTATGGTCGTAGATCTGGAGGAAGAGGACGAAGGGGTGGCCAGTGCCTCGGAAATAGAAACGGCTTCCACCTGTGGACAGAGGATCTGAGCCAGTAAACTGCTGCAAAGAAGTAGTGCCAATGTACCTTTTAATCGTTTCATAGAATGTATCCTTTCTTTTTACGCAACTTTAGTGCTTTTCCCATTGTAACACAAAAATAAGTTGGGGTCAAAAGTTGTTTCCCGGTTCTTTTTCTTATGAAAATAGCATAGAGATAGAAAAAATAAAATGCTTGGAGTATGGCAATGCAGATAATACAAGCAGTCAATAGGTGGCTATTTGGTGGTCCGGTTTTGATTCTTTTATTTGGGATGCATTTGTATTTTACCATTCGCACCAAATTTATACAGAGAAATCTTTGGAAAGGAATTCAGTTATCCTTTCAAGGCAGTCCACATAAGGAGAAGGGGGATGGAATGAGTGCCTTTGGAACCTTGACTACCACCCTGGCGGCCACTTTGGGAACCGGCAATATCATCGGCGTATCCACAGCAGTTAGCTTGGGAGGACCGGGGGCTGTATTTTGGTGCTGGCTCACCGGGGTGCTTGGTATGGCTACCACGTATGCCGAAACAAACCTTTGCTGTCGTTATCGTCAGAAAAATGGGGAGGAGCCGGTGGGGGGAATGATGTATGTGTTGGAAAAAGCATTGCATCAAAAACGACTGGCAGCATTTTACAGTTTTTTTGTGTGCTTTTCTGCCTATTTTGCCGGCTGTACCACCCAATCCAATGCCATCTCGGAAACTTGCAAAGACATCTGGAATTTGCCAAAATGGCTGGTGGGAATTACCGTTGCTTTGACGGTGGGTCTGGTGGTTTTGCAGGGAATTGATTGGATTGAACGGGCCAGTATGGCTATCGTTCCCGCCATGGCGCTGTTATTTGTGGGAGGGTGCGTGGTTTATCTTCTGCTTCATCTTTCATGGCTTCCGGAAGCCCTTTCCCACATTTTTCGATATGCTTTTTCCCCAAAATGTGCCGTAGCCGGTGGATTGGGATATTCGGTAGCAGCGGCGGTGCGCTATGGAGTGGCAAGGGGACTTTTCACCAATGAAGCCGGCCTTGGAACTTCCGGTATTGCGGCGGCTTGCGGAAAAGAAAAAGTATCTCCCCATGAGCAGGGATTGATTTCCATGACAGCGACCTTCTGGGACACGGTGGTATTATGCGCCCTGACGGGAATTGTTGTTGTGATTTTTCAAGAAAAACATGGGACACAGATACGACATTTGTCCAGTGGACTTCTGGTAAAGGAAGCATTTGCGGAACTTCCCCTTGGCGGTATGGCTGTCATTGGAATCGCCACCGTGGCTTTTGCCATTGCGACCCTGATTGGCTGGTCTCTTTTTGGCAAAGTGGCAGCAGAATACCTGGGCGGGGAAAATTTGATGAGAAAATATCAATATGTCTATGTGGTAATGATATTTGTGGGGGCGGTGATGCCTCTTGGGTTTGTGTGGGAAATGACGGATTTTGTGAATCTTTTTTTGCTGGTGCCATCGCTATATACCTTATTTCGATGCCGGAAAATGCTTCAAAAGAAGTAGAAATCTACTGGATTTTCAATAAAAGTTTCCCTTGTAGTTTTTGAGGTTTCATAGTACAATAAAAACGAAAGTTTCAGGCAAATTTGGAAAGGAATGGATGGTTATGAAAAAGCAGGTTGCAGTTATTTTTGGTGGAAAATCCTCCGAACATGAAGTGTCATGTCACTCCGTGCTCAATGTAATCAAGGGATTTTCTCCTGAAAAATATGAGATACATTTGATTGGAATTACAAAGGAAGGGCAGTGGCTCTATGTGCCGTCGCCTCAGACCATCGAAGACGGTAGCTGGGTTGAGGGAAAAGAGACCGCTATTATTTCTCCCGATGCCGTAAAATCCGGGATTTATCTGTGCCATGAAGAGGGGCATTTTGAAAGAATAAAGATAGATGTTATTTTTCCGGTTTTACATGGAAAATTTGGTGAAGATGGAACGATTCAGGGCGTGTTTGAAATGTCCGGAATCCCTTATGTGGGCTGTGGTGTCCTTTCTTCCTCTGTTAGTATGGACAAAATATCCACCAAGGTTTTTGTGGAAAAACTGGGAATCCGTCAGGCAAAGTTTGTGGCAGATATCGCACCGGATTTGAGCCTGTTGGAAGAAACGGTGCAGCAGGTGGAAGAAAAACTGGGATATCCGGTCTTTGTGAAACCTTCCAACGCAGGTTCTTCCTGCGGTGTCAGCAAGGCGGAAAATCGAGATGAACTGATAGAAGCAGTGGCCCTGGCAAAGAAGCATGATACCCGGGTTCTGATTGAAGAAATGATTGTGGGACACGAAGTGGAATGTGCAGTGTTGGGAGGCAACGACGTAAAAGCTTCCAAAATCGGCGAAGTGGTTGCGGCAGCAGAATTCTATGATTATGATGCCAAATACAATAACGCAGAATCAAAAACGGTCATTGATCCGGACACGCTCCCGGAGGCGACGAAAGAGGAGATTCGGAAAGACGCCGTGGCTATTTTCAAAGCTGTCAGCGGTTTCAGCCTTTCCCGCGTGGATTTCTTTGTGGAAAAGGAAACCAATGAAGTGGTCTTTAATGAAATCAATACCTTACCGGGATTTACGGACATCAGTATGTATCCAATGCTTTGGAAGGATATGGGGCTTTCTATCTCGCAGTTGATTGACCGCCTCGTGGAAACGGCATATGAGAGATAAAAACACCGAAGAATAATTGGCAGAACAAGGGGAAAGATAGGATAATGAAAAAAGAAGTAAAAATATCCATTTCCGGTATGCATGAAAATGACGACAACGATTTGCTGGAAGTTGTCTCTTTTGGAGAAATGTATGAGGAAAATGGAGAGACGATTATAGAGTACGAAGAAGCTCTTGGTGATGATACCAATGAAGCCTGCGAGATGATTCAATGTCAGCTAAAAATATGTGAGGACCGTGTGGAAATGTTGAAAGTCGGTGGCATGAAAACGCATATGGTCTTTGTGAAAAATGAAGATATGCTGACATATTATACTACTCCTTTCGGGGAATTGGAAATTGTCATTCATACGGATTGTCTCCAGCAGAATAAAATAGACAATGGCCTTCATGTGGAATTGGAATATGCATTGGAGGTAAATGCCACCCATATGTCGGCCTGCAGTGTGGATATTAAAGTGGAAGAATTGGAGGGACGAAAATGAAATTTACAAAAATGCATGGAACAGGAAATGATTATGTTTATGTAAATTTATTTGAGGAAAGTATCCCGGATATTTCTCAGGCAGCCATTCGCGTCAGCGACCGTCATTTTGGCATTGGCTCCGACGGATTAATTGGTATCGCGCCTTCCGAGGTGGCAGACTGTCGGATGATTATGTACAATGCGGACGGTTCCGAGGGAGCCATGTGCGGAAATGGGATTCGCTGTGTGGCAAAATATGCCTATGACCATGGAATTGTAGATAAGAAGCAATTGCAGATTGAAACCAAAAGTGGAATCAAAACGGTGGAACTTACCATTGAAGATGGAAAAGCAACTTATGCAAAAGTGAATATGGGAAAAGCAATTCTTGCACCCAAAGAGATACCGGTAAAGGCAGAAGGAGAGTCTTTTGTTTCTCAGGAAATTATGGTGGGAAATACCCCATATACCGTCACTTGCGTATCCATGGGAAATCCTCATTGTGTTGTATTTACCAAAGAAATTGACAATCTGGATTTGGAAAAAATAGGACCTAAATTTGAACATCATCCGTTGTTCCCGGACCGCATCAATACAGAGTTTGTGGAAGTTTTGGATGACCATACCCTGAAAATGCGAGTATGGGAGAGGGGAGCCGGAGAGACGATTTCCTGCGGAACCGGAACCTGTGCAAGTACGGTGGCAGCTGTTCTCAATGGATACTGCCCACAGGGAGAAGAAATCGAGATTCGCATTCGCGGTGGTGTTCTCTATGATACCTACATGGAAAATGGAGAAGTGCAGATGCGAGGCCCGGCAGAAGAAGTATTTCACGGCGAAATATCGCTTTGAGATAAATGATTAGAAATCGCGTAGATGCGAAATAGAAATGGAGGAAATAAATATGGCAGCGATGGAAATAAATGCAGATAATTTTGAAGAAAAGGTGTTGCAATCTGAAAAACCGGTTCTTATCGATTTTTGGGCAGTATGGTGTGGACCTTGCAGTATGATGTCCCCTATCGTGGAAGAAATCGCAGAAGAATTGTCGGACAAACTGATTGTGGGAAAGATTAATTGCGATGAAAATATGGAACTGGCGCAGGAGTACAAAGTGGCTGGAATCCCGGCGTTTTTCCTTTTTAAGGGAGGAGAAGTGGTAGCAAAGGCTATGGGAGGAATGTCCAAAAGTCAACTTTTGGAGCAAATCGAACCATATCTGTAGGAAAGTCGCAACACAGCCCGCAAAGCCTTTACCATCAGTATGGCAGACGCGGCTCATATGGTAGAATGTGATTATGTGGGCATTGCTTCCGGCAATGATACCCCGGACAAGTTTTCCAAAACCGGGTTTACCACAACCAAATCCCGAAAAAGGGGAGATAGGTCTGTAAAAGCGAAGATGGCCATACATCTAAGATAAGAAATCATAAAAAGAACACCCTTAGAGATACACCAAGGATGTTCTTTTTTAATAATCTGAGGTCCCTAAAGGATCAATGTCACTAAGTTAAGATTAATTTGCGACAAAACTATTGTAAAAAGGTTGGAGATTTTTTTCTTCAGCCTTTTTTGTACTTCAAGAGCAACACAAATAGACAGATTTGCATCTGTCTAAAAAAACGTATGAAATTAATACAATTTATGCTACTCTATATAAGAAGCCTTGAAAAATCTTTGCTTTTACATTTCGTTCCCGATGACGGTCAGGTCTTATAGGAATGAGATTCTTTGCTATAATGGCTTCTAAATCAGGTGATGTTGTTTTTCCTCGGTAGAATAATCTACAGATATGTGCAGCAACTGAAAAATTTGCTTTATATACATGTTTTCTTTGCTTTTTTTCAATGACTACGTGCGAGGTAATCATTTCAGCAAAGTTATACATTATCATGTGCGCATAGATTTCCTGAAGAATACACATCACCTTTTTTGTGTGAAAATTCAACAAACCAATTGTATATTTTAAATCTCTAAATGATGTTTCAATTCCCCATCGTGAAGCATAGAGTTTCTTTAATTCAGCAGGTGGATACATATCTTTATCCAGATTTGTAACTACCGTTTCATATGTATCTTCTGATATGCGAAATCTCACTATGCGAAAATTCAATTCATAAAATTTTGTCGGCTCTGCTTTCTTGTTTTTGAGTGGCAAATAGTCAAATGGTTGTGTAGAAGATACCATTCGATAATGATTTTTATCTTTAAGCAGTTCTTTTACTTCATTTGTCTTCTTTCGTGTTAATTTTAAAGAAATATCAACATCAAAACATTCTGTTTTTGGAAGATCTAACCCTTGTTTTATTCCACTACTATCCTTAACACGGATAAGAAAAAACCAGCCTTTTTCCTGTATGTGAGCCATGCTGTTGAAAGATTCATATCCTCGATCAGCTATTACAAGCGCTTTTTCAATATCAGAGTAGTCTACCAGTTCCTGAAATGCTTTATGTTCATTACGTTCTCTGGCTTTTTGAATAATGACATCTGAATATATATGTCTATTCAAATCATATAAAGCATTTATATGCAGAAGATTATATCCTTTATGTCCGTTTGTTCCTTCTATGTAAGAATCTGTGTCGGTCGAATTTGTAGGTATATGAATGTCCGAACCATCAATGGCAAATACAGGTATTCCATTATCATCAAGATCCATAAGCTCCTTAGAAAAATTTTTAAATATTGTTTCAAAAGCTGTAGGTTTAATCTTACCTCTTTGCTGTATAAAAGCTGATGCCGTAGGTGTCTCTGCTGATGCATGAAATAAATCTACTAATTCGTTCGTAAGGCACTTACTTTCCATACCTATAATTCCTTGAAGCATTTTTTCCATTGAAAGTTTGCGATTACGAGTAAAATCCGTATCCGGATTAGAACAATAATTACGTGGTTCACTTGCGACGTTCTTAATCGCATACATTAAAAGTTTTTTGATATGTTTTGGTTTCATATGCTACCTCCTTGCAATTATATTTCTTAATTACAAGGGCTGCTCTCGCTTCCTCCTTAAATCAATCGGTAGCGAGAGCAGCCGCATATTTTTCGATGCTTGTCAACTGTTTTATAAAAAAACATAGAAAAAAAGACCTCTATACTATTTTGATATAGTATAAAAGCCTTTTCATTAATCTTAACTTAGTGACATTGCCCTAAAGGATTCCCCTCTTTTTTTCAAGCATATGAAATCAACTCAAAAAAATCAAAATTAAACTCGAATATCGATATTTTGACCAAGCCCGGGTGTTACCGAACGTTCCATCATCTGAACCAATTGACTTCCCTGGGCTTCCTGCATATCCAGTGTTTTTTTCAATACCTGTGTAGAAACACCCTGCATTATCTTGGTTTGCGAATTCATCATCGCATAGGTCGCAATATCCATTCCATCGCTGATTTCCATGATAACACCTCCTCGCTCTTTTCCGTGTTTTAGTTATTTTCATTATAACATAGGGAGGGAGGGAAGTAAAGGAAGAAAAACGAATTTTAAAAAAATATGTGTTTGACATAAAAGCGGTTAGGTGATAGTATATTATCAAAGAAGTGCTACCGATAGACGGTTAGCCTGATATTGTTTTAAGTCAAAAATGACCGCCAAAGTTTACCAGACCAGGGCGGTTATTTTTGCGTCTTATCATTTAATTTTAACTTTTTCAACCCTCTTTTTACAAGTCCTTTATTTGGGACATACAGTTGTGGCATAATGGTATCAAGAAAAAAACACGAGACTGAAAACAGTTGGTAGTCAGCTGAAAGTGATGGTAACCGACGCTGCATTTTTCAGCCCCCAAAATGATTAAGGAGGAAAAAAATATGGATTGGATGGATTTTAATAATGATGGAGAAGTGGACAGCACAGAAATGTTTTTGGGAGAAGAAATGCTTTGTAGCAGCCGTGAAGAGCATGAGGCATTATTTGGGGATGCTGGTGATTTTGATGATGACGGGAGTGATGAGGAAGATGATGAATTGGAGATGGCAGGCCTGGACCGTGACGAATTGGAGTTGATGGATGAAGACGAGCGGTGCGAGGTGTTGGAGGATGCCGGATTGGACCCGGATGATTTTGACTTCTAGGCAAATGAAGCGGGAAACGAGCGCAATAGCTTTTGTAGAAGGGAGGTGTTCCCCATGTTGATGGAAGTATATTACAGAAAATACGGAGAAAGTTGTACAGAAAAAAACGAGGAGATGGAAGAAAAATCCATACCCTACATGGTATTATTTCCGTCGGCAAAAGAAATGCATGATTTTATGGAAATGTTGAAAAAGGATGGATTGCAATGTGTGGCATCCAATGACACGTACAAAGGCCTTTTGGTAAACTTGGATTTGAAACGCTATGGAGTAATTCATAGAGCTTGTAAGTTTACATGTGTGGAAAATCGAGACTATACGCCGGAGGAATTTAAAATGGAAGTGTATGAACCTTGGAAAATCAAAAATAGTGGCGAAACGTGTAGTGTGCCCCAAAAGGCAGCGAGAGCAAAAAAGAAGACAAGGAGGCAAAAATATGAAGAAGGTATATTTTACAATGGAAATCCCTGAGTGCCGGAAGACTGTATGACCGGCTGGGGAAAAAGGCAAAAGGAAAGATTGTTCATGTGATTCCCGGCGGGGCTATTTGTAGGGTTACGGATTGAAAAATCCAGGGTAACATCTTTGGAAAAATATGGTATCATCCAAATGTGAAAATAGAAAAATGAGAATCGAGACAGGAGGGACCCCATGAGCAAGCAACTGAGTGAAATGACCCTGCAGGAGTTGTGGAAGTTGTTTCCGATTTTTCTGGTGGAGCCTAAGGATGAATGGAAAAAGTGGTATGAGGAAGAAGCACATCATATTTGTGACATTCTTCCCGGAGAAAAGATTGTACAAATAAACCACATTGGCAGTACAGCCATTCCCGGGATATGGGCGAAAAACATTGTGGATATTCTTCTGGAAGTACCAGCACCGGGAGATTTGCCTGAGGTGAAAAACCAACTAATGGAACACGGGTGGCTCTGCATGAGTCAGAGTGATAGCAGAATATCACTGAATAAGGGGTATACGCCCGAAGGCTTTGCCCAACGTGTTTTTCATTTACATCTTCGGATTTCCGGTGACCATGATGAGATTTATTTTCGAAATTATTTGATACAAAATCCTTCGGTGGCAAAAGAATATGAGAAATTGAAATTATCCTTGTGGAAAAATTACGAACACGACAGGGATGGATATACCCAAGCCAAGGGGGATTTTATTAGAAAATATACCGAGATAGCCAAGGAAGAGGGAAGATTGCTGTGAGAAGTCGGGGAGGAAATGCAAGAAAGAAATACCAGGGAAAAATCCAAGAAAGAAAAAATTTGCCCAGACATCAAGAATGTGTTAAAATGGACATATATTTAGGAGATGAGAGGATAAAAAATGATTACAGGTGAATTGAAAAACAAAGTAGATAGGATATGGGAAACGTTTTGGACGGGAGGAATTACCAATCCCCTTGATGTCATTGAACAATTTACATATTTGCTATTTATCAAGCAATTAGATGATGTAGAGACAACAAAAGAAAGTGAGGCCAATTTTCTTGGTGTCGAATATGAGACCATGTTTCCGGGAGAATGTCAAAAGTATCGATGGTCCCAATTTAAGAATCTCGGGTCGGCGGAAGAAATGTATGATGTAGTTTTAAATGGGGTATTTCCATTTATTAAAACCTTGCATCAAGATGGAGATTCCGCTTATGCCAGATATATGGGCGATGCCATATTTAAGATTCCGACACCTGCCATGTTGACCAAAATTGTGGATGGGATTGACCAGCTCGAACTCGGTGAGGAAGACACCAAGGGTGATTTATATGAACACTTATTGTCGAAGGTGGCGACGGCGGGGACAAATGGACAATTTCGAACTCCTCGTCATATCATAAAATTGATGGTGGAACTTGTGAGACCAGAACCGAACGATACGATTATCGATCCCGCTATGGGAAGTGCAGGATTTTTGATTGGAGCAGAAGAGTATTTGCGTGCTCATCATGAGGAGATGTTTTTTGATGCAAGATATTTAGAACATTTTCATAACACAATGTTCTTTGGAAATGACATGGATCGAACCATGCTTCGTATCGGTGCTATGAATATGCTCCTTCATGGTGTGGATAATCCCAATATTTCTTATCGCGACAGCCTGTCTGAGCAAAATAAGGATGTGGAAAAGTACACGTTAGTTCTTGCTAACCCACCATTTAAGGGAAATCTGGATTATGAAGCAGTATCTGCAGACCTCTTGAAAGTGACAAAGACGAAGAAAACGGAGCTTTTATTTTTGGCTTTGTTTTTGAGAATATTGAAAAAGGGTGGTCGCGCAGCAGTCATCGTTCCGGACGGCGTGCTATTTGGAAGCAGTAAGGCTCATAAACAAATCCGCAAGGAAATTCTTGAAAATAACAAACTTCATGCTGTTATTTCCATGCCTAGTGGTGTATTTAAACCATATGCAGGTGTGTCAACAGCCATTTTGATATTTACAAAGACTGGAAATGGTGGGACTGATCAAGTTTGGTTTTATGACATGAAAGCGGATGGTCGTAGCTTGGACGATAAGCGCCAAGATATTGACGAAAATGATATTCCAGACATTATTGAGAGGTATAACAACCTTGAAAAGGAGAAAGACAGGGCTCGGACAGAACAAAGCTTCTTTGTTGAATTGGAAGAAATCGTAAATAATGATTATGATTTATCAATAAACAAATATAAGGAAATTGTGTATGAAGCAGTTGAGTACCCACCGACGGAGGAAATCCTTGGAGAGATTGAAGAAATTGAGAGCAATATTCAAAAAGAATTGGCGGAATTAAAGAATTTGTTGAAAAAGTAGAAAAGCTAATGACAGCCACCTCTGTGCATGGCATAGAGGTGGTAAAAAAATACGAAAGGAAGAACCCGATAAATTTGAGTTTGTAGGGATGTGTAGATGAGAGTTAAGTTAAGCGATATAACACAATATTCTAAGGGAGTCCAGATAAATGGTGACGAACTTGTAGATAATGGAGATTATATCTATTTAAATGGCGGAATTAATCCATCTG
>JALEKC010000169.1 GCA_022769325.1 Eubacterium sp.
GCAGTTATCGAAATTGGGGCGAGAGCACTTCGGATTAACAGTATCTGTTACTTTGCACTTGGGATGATCTATGTGCCACGTGCGGTGTTAAATGGATGTGGGGATACCGGATTTTCAATGATTAATGGTATTACCGAAGTGGCCTGTCGTATCGGGTATTCCAATATATTGACCAGAATTCCTGCAATTGGATATTGGGGAATCTGGTTTACGACGTGTGCGACCTATGTGACGACGGCAATCATATGCTGCATTCGATATTTTACTGGTAAATGGAAAGATAAAGTGATAAAATAAGAATAAGTTAGGAGGGGGTTATGAGTGATTGAGAACATAGAAAAGCGGAAAAAAGAAAACGTATTATTTCCGTGTACGTGCGAACTGGTTTGTTAGGGAGGAAAAAGATAAATAAGGAGAAGCAATATGTTATATATTATGCGTCATGGAAAGACGGACTGGAATGCAAAGCATAAATTACAGGGACATGCAGATATTCCCTTAAATGAGGAAGGAAGACAGATGGCAGAAAAGACCCGGGAAGAGTACAAGGGCCCTGCCTTCGATGTCTGTTACTGCTCGCCGCTTGTACGTGCAAAAGAGACAGCGGAGATTTTTTTGAAAGGAACGCACACACCTATTATAGTGGACGAGCGTTTGATTGAGATGAGTTTTGGTGTGTATGAAGGAATCGAAAATAGTTTCCAGATCCCGAACTGCCCGATTAACCAACTGTTTGATGAACCGGAACAGTATGAGTCGGTGGAAGGCGGCGAAAGTCTGCAAGAGTTGTTTGCAAGGACTGGTGAGTTTTTGGAAGAAGTGATTATGCCATTGATGAAGAAAGAAACAAATGTGCTGATTGTAGGACACGGTGCAATGAATGCCAGCATTATTGGGCGGATTCAAAAGACGCCATTAAGAAATTTTTGGGATAATCTTGGAAAAAACTGTGAATTGAAGCGATTATTATAAGAAGAAATTACAGACAGGAAAGAGAGGCACATATGACAATACCAGAATGCATTGAGCAGCGAAGAAGCATACGTAAATATACAGATCAAGAGGTGGAAAAGGAGAAGATTGAAGAAGTGCTACGGGCGGCGCTGCTTGCTCCTTCGGGGAAAAACAGACAGCCGTGGAAATATCTTGTGTATCAGGGTGAAGAAAAGGAAAAATTATTAGATAAGATGGAAAAGGGACTGAACCGTGAAAAACAAGGAGAAGCATTATTGCCGGAGTCGCGGCATGGACTGCCGAGTGCCTTTCATACGCTGCGCATCATGCGCCAGGCTCCGGTTCTTATTATTGTATTAAATACCAATGCGAAGTCTCCCTTTGAAGAGATTGGCACGGAAAAGAGATTTTCGGAGATATGTGACTCACTCTCGATCGGGGCGTCGATTCAAAATATGCTGCTGCGTGCCACGGAACTGGGGCTGGGGTCTTTGTGGATTGGAAATACTTGTTTTGCTTATACGGAAATCGTGGATTATCTGAAGACAGAAGATCAGCTTGCCGGGGCGGTATCGCTTGGATATGCGGACGAAAGTCCGGCGGCAAGACCGCGGAAAAAATGGGAAGAAGTCGTACAATTTATAGAATAGAAAAAAAGAAGCAAGGTTAACTCAACGGAGTTTTCCTTGCTTCTTTTGATATAAGTGAGAGTTATTAATATCCTACTTTCACACCTTTTTTGGTCATATAGCCACTGATTCTCTTTGCTTTATAATCTGCCTTTTTACGAGAATCCGGTACAGCAGGATCCGTAGGGTCATAGTTTACATTGGATGTAATGGTAGGAGACTTGCCAAGAGGTCCCGGTTTTTTGGCATTTCCTTTGTTGATTTTCACCGTATTTCCGGTGGAAGTATAATCATAAATCCATTTGGCATCTGCAACAGTCATACGGATACATCCGGCGGAAGCAGGAGAACCAAGACGATTGTAGGTGCTTGCAGGCAGGGCATAGTGTGACTGTGCTCCTACGGCGATAGAGTGGAAATACACATTTCCTACAATATGTGTTGTCCAACGTGCATAAACAGTGCTTCCGTCCGGTTCGTGCATTGGTTTCAACGTATATTTTACCGATTGGCCGTTGGTACAAATGCTGTATGTACCTAAAGGTGTGTAAGAAGATTGTTCATGGAGCCCACTGGTTCCGGCATTGGTCCATGTGTCTGCACCCACAGATACGGAACAGGTTTTAACCGGGATGTCGTATTTGTTGGTTTCTTCATTATACAAATAAATAGTTACGGTACAAGCAGCCCGGTTGATTTCAACATACAACTTATTGGTGTTGGTGGAACTGCTTTTTTCCAATCCTAAAATTTTTGTCAGGTCTGTTTGTTTTACATTATTTACATAATAGAATTTGTATTTTTTACCGGCATATTTTTCATAAAACCATCCGTTTTTCCCCAAATCTTTTTTGCGGAGTCGGTAGGTTTCCTCATTCATATAAATCTTTTTACCCCAGGAAGTATAGCCATATACAACCAGCTTAAATTTTCCTTTGTCCTCATTGGCAACCGTAAAGGAAATGGTTTTCTTGCCGGCGGCAGGTTTCATTTCATAGGTGCCCTGCTTTTTGGACTTGGAACCATTTATCTTATAAAGGACAAATTGCAATTTCTTGATATTTCCTGGAATGTAGGCATTTTTCAATTTATATACGCATTTGGCATTGCTTTTCTTTGTGACGGAAAGGGAGCCTCCATGGGGAACAATGCTGGCCACAGCGTCAGTTCCTAAGAGAAAGGATTTTCCCTTGGCATCGGTAATGGTTGTTTTGATGGTATAATTATCAAACGTGTATTTTAATTTTTTCAACGTAACTTCGGCATAATATAGTTTTCCGGATTTTTTGGAAGTTGCAGTAATCGCTGCTACTTTTGTTCCTTTGCTGTTGTAAAGCCGGAATTTTACTTTGCTGACACCATAAACATTCTGCAGACCGGAAAGGGAGATACCGAATTTCTGCTTCTTTTCCAAAGCGGCAGTCTTAGTTGTCTGAAGGGAAGAAAAAGTTGGCAAGGTGCTATAGGTGGCAGTAGCCAGTGTCTTTGTGGAACCATTTGCGGCTTCAAAGACAAGTTTTGCATTCCAGGTTCCATTTATATTTGGGGTGGAAGCAAGAGAAGCAGTCAGTGTCATACCGCCTTCTGTATAGGTCGTTTTCTCTGTGATAATAGACGCGGTGGATTCATTGGCACCCTCCGGCCAAACAGCCACATAAACCGATTTACCGGCCCCCGGAATCAAAATGGTATCTGAAGAATCGGTGGTACCAATATTGATGGTGCGGGAAAGAGCACTGGATGTGCCATTGACAGCGAGAGAAAAATGGGTGTCATGAATGGTATAATCCATTTCTCCCAAAGTAAGGGTCTGCTCACCAATTTTAACCTTAGCTGTAAAAAGTGAATAGTCGTAATTCAATGACTCCAAAGTGATTTCACCGGTATAGCTTCCATCGGTACAATTTGCTGATGTCAATGAAATTTCCTTATTTAAAACTTCTTTGTTATCCGATTTGCGCTCAATGATGAGTGAAAATGACGAAGTCGTTTCCGGCTCAAGCCCTTTTATGGTATAGGTGCTTTTTCCACTGGCACGGTCCACAGACAATGTGGTGGTTGCTTCCGCCGCCTGTGCCGTGGCTGGGGAAAAAGCAAAGATACAAAAGAACAAGGCGCATATTGTAAAAATGTGCGAAAATGCATTTGCTTTTGGTTTCATATTCTACCTCCATATTAACGTTGTATTTTACGGATTTTCCGTAAAGTAACCTGCCTTCCTATTTTCCCATGTTTTTCATGTTTTGTCAATGAAAATGAGTAAGATGAAAAAATATAAAAATAATTAAAAAAGTGCTTGCAATACCAAGAAAAGTATGGTAGTATATTTGATGTCGGTTGCCGGAAGGTAACTACTCATTTTGGCTCCTTGGTCAAGCGGTTAAGACATCGCCCTTTCACGGCGGTAACACGGGTTCGATTCCCGTAGGAGTCATTTTTATTATATATACTATAAAATTGTTGCACATTTGTGGCATGTATGGTATAATATATAATATATGGCGACATAGCCAAGTGGTAAGGCATGGGTCTGCAACACCCTGATCACCAGTTCAAATCTGGTTGTCGCCTTTTTAAATCCGAGTAAGATTGTTTACTCGGATTTTTTTTGTTGCACAAGCCCGACAAGCACCATCGTGCTTGCACGAAATGGTATTTGTCGGGCGTAAGAACATGGAGCACGCAAGTGCGGAATGTTTGTGTGCAACAGCGAGTGGTGGTTAACCACTCGAGCACAAGCCCGACAAGCACCATCGTGCTTGCACGAAATGGTATTTGTCGGGCGCAAGAACATGGAGCACGCAAGTGCGGAATGTTTGTGTGCAACAGCGAGACACTGTCCTATCTTACTCATTTTTCCGTGGAAATAAAAGATAGCAAAGAAGAAGTAATCCACCTACAAAGATGAAGATTTTGTATTGATTGAAATAGAAAAAGAAGGTGTCACGGTATTGGTATCCATAATATCCCAAAGTAATCAGGATGCTGTTCCAAAGTGTGATGCCCATGGCGGAAAAAAGTATATAGGTACCAAAGGATTGCTTGGAAGCTCCGGCAACAAAGGCAATATATGTGCGGCAGATGGGGATGATGCGGCCGAGGAAGACTGCCATTTTCCCATGATTGCCAAAGGTGCGGTAGGAAGAGAGAATGGGTTTTTGAGTAGAGGGAAAACGTGCCATCAAACGTTCTAAAAGCGGGGAACCGCCATAGCGCCCGATGCAAAAAGTCAGACTGGTTCCGGCAAGACCTGCCAGACTGCTGTAGAGGATAAGGGAAATCAGAGACATGCCATTGCCGGCACCAAAGGCACCGGCAAAAGGCAGCACCAATTCACTGGAAATCGGAAAGCAGGCATATTCCAAAGCAATGAGAATTAAGATGGCAGGAGTGCCATAGGTTTGTATCCATACAAGAATTTCTTCCATAAAATGAAGTTACTCCCTTTGATTGAATTTGTTTCACATGAATTATTTTATTATATGGAAAGAAAGAAAAGAATATCCCTTGAAAAAAGAGATTTGCGAAATGCAAAAGGATGGGGTATACTGTAAGCAAGAAAACGGAAAGGTGGTTGAATCAATGCAGACATTACAATCGACAGTGCAACTCAACAATGGAATTGAGATGCCGATATTTGGACTGGGGGTTTATAAGTCAGAAAGAGATACGGTGCCCGCTGTTCAGGCAGCCATAAAAAATGGATATCGTCTTATTGATACCGCTGCATTTTATGGAAATGAAAAAGAAGTGGGAGATGCGGTGCGAAATTCCGGAGTATCAAGGGAAGAAATATTTGTTACTACAAAGATTTGGAATGACAGCCAGCGTCAGGGACGACAACGGGAAGCTTTCGAATCCAGCTTAAAAGAATTGGGGATGGAATATGTGGACTTGTACCTGGTACATTGGCCGGTACCAGAAAAAATTCATGAGACATGGAAGGAAATGGAAAAAATGTATGAGGAAGGTCTGATTCGGGCAATCGGAGTCAGCAACTTTTTGGAACATCATTTGGAAGAATTAAGTGTGAAAGCCAATATTGCCCCTGCGGTGGACCAGTTTGAGTGCAATCCTTATCTGATACGAAAGGGATTGCGGGAATATTGCAATAGGCAGAATATTGTGCCGGAAGCCTGGAGTCCACTGGGAAGAGGTGCTTGCTTTGAAGAACCGGTTTTGCTGGAAATTGCAAAAAATCATGGAAAAAGCGTGGCGCAGGTTGTTCTGCGTTATGATGTGCAAAGTGGTATTGTGACCATACCAAAATCCGTCAAAGAAGAGAGGATTGTTCAAAATGCTCAGGTGTTTGATTTTGAATTGAGTTCGGAAGAGATACGTGCCATCGAGAAATTGAATCGGGATGAGATGCACGGAGATCCGGATTATGTGGATTTTTGATAGTTTTTTACTGAAATATTTGATTTTTTCATCTTTTTTACGAAAATCCACTTGTCAGGCAATTATTGACGAAAGCCTTGGAAATTGATATAATAGGATACCAAGGGTTAAAATCCCGCTGGAAATTTGGTATGGAGGAAGGTATGAAGAAGACCATAAAATACGCTATAAGGATATGTTTTCTTTTTCTTTTGCTGGGAATGCTCTTTCCGGCAGCGGCGGATGCGAAGAAGTCGAATGTGAAAAAGAAAGAAAATCCCTATCAGATAAAAATTAACAAATTACAAAATACCGTTACGATTTATAAGAAGAAAAAACCGATAAAAGCATTTGCTTGCTCGACGGGGAATGCGACCCCCATCGGAACCTTTTCCATTCAGCAGAAGATGCGCTGGCATGTGCTAAATGGACCTTGTTATGGACAGTATTGCAGTCGGATTTACAAAGGAATCCTGTTTCATTCGGTATGGTATTACCGGCAGAATCCGGCAACATTGTCAAACAGCAGCTACAATCGGCTGGGAACTACGGCCTCCCATGGCTGTGTGAGACTGACGGTTGCAGATGCCAAATGGATTTATGATCACTGTCCGATGGGCACCAAAATTACGATTTACAATGCAAAAAAACCAGGGCCTCTGGGCAAACCAAGGACCATTAAGGTGCCAGGGTACAGTGGGTATGATCCGACAGACATTTGGAGCAAAGGAAATCCTTACAATAAAAAGAAGCCCGTGATTATGGGGGCGAAGAGAAAGAAAATTGCCTATGGTGACCGCCGCTACAAAGTGATGGCAGGAATCCGTGCAAAAAATATTACAGGAAATGATGTGACGAAGCGGGTAAAAACCGTGGTTGATTATCGGCCCAATGCTTCCTATGTGTACGAAGAAGTAAAAAAAATTAATACGAAAAAGCCGGGAGATTATCGGATTACATATCAATTGACGGATGAAATCGGACGGAAAACCTCAGTAGAAGTCATCCATAAGGTTTTGAAAAAGAAGAAAAAATAAAAATATTTATAAATTAATGTATATATATTTAGGAGGAATTGACATGAAGTCATCTTACAACCCAAAAGAAATTGAGAAAAAGTGGCAGAAAATCTGGGAAGAGAAAAAAGCATTTGCTGCTACCAATGATTTTACGAAACCAAAGTTTTATGCGTTGGTTGAATTTCCCTATCCATCCGGACAAGGTTTGCATGTAGGTCATCCACGGCCATATACCGCCCTTGATATCGTGGCACGTAAGCGCCGCATGCAGGGATACAATGTTCTTTATCCTATGGGATGGGATGCATTTGGACTTCCGACAGAAAATTATGCCATTAAAAATAAAGTGCATCCAAAGGAAGTAACCAAGAATAATGTGGCTCGTTTTAAAGGGCAGTTGCAGGCACTTGGATATTCTTTTGACTGGGATCGCGAGGTCAATACCACAGATCCGAATTATTTCAAATGGACCCAGTGGATTTTCCTGAAATTATTTAAGGCAGGACTTGCCTACAAATCCGAGATGCCGATTAACTGGTGTACTTCCTGTAAATGCGGACTGGCAAATGAGGAAGTGGTCAATGGCGTCTGTGAACGATGCGGAAGCGAAGTGGTTCGGAAGGTAAAGAGCCAATGGATGCTGAAAATTACCAAATATGCAGATAAACTGATTGACGATCTGGATGACGTGGATTATATTGAGCGTGTCAAAGTTTCCCAGAAAAACTGGATTGGACGTTCCCATGGTGCAGAAGTGGATTTTCAATTGAAAGATAAAGAGGAGAAACTTCGTATCTATACAACTCGTCCGGACACGTTATTTGGTGTAACCTATATGGTCGTTTCTCCGGAACATCCATATCTTGACAAGTATAAAGATGAGATTGGCAACTGGGATGAGATTGTGGCGTATCGTGAGATGGCGGCAAGAAAATCCGATTTTGAAAGAACCGAACTTGCCAAAGAAAAGACTGGTGTTGAAATTCAGGGTCTTACTGCTGTGAATCCGGTGAATGGAAAAGAGATTCCGGTATGGGTTTCGGATTATGTTTTGATGAGTTATGGAACCGGTGCTATCATGGCAGTTCCGGCACACGATGACCGTGACTGGGAATTTGCCAAAAAGTTTAATATACCGGTGATTGAGGTTATTGAAGGCGGCAATGTGGAGGAGGCTGCATTTACGGATGTTGCCACAGGAACCCTTGTGAATTCCGGCTTCTTGACAGGAAAATCAGTAGAGGAAGCAAAGAAAGCCATCATTGAGTGGCTGGAGGAAAAAGGTGTGGGCACCGCAAAAACCAATTTTAAACTGCGTGACTGGGTATTTTCCAGACAGCGTTATTGGGGCGAGCCGATTCCGATTGTAAAATGTGAAAAATGTGGCTATGTTCCGATTCCGGAGGAAGAACTTCCTTTGGAACTTCCGGAAGTAGATAATTATATGCCGACGGATAATGGAGAGTCGCCAATTGCCAATATTCGCGATTGGGTGGAAACGACTTGTCCTTGCTGTGGTGGCAAAGCAGAGCGTGAAACCGATACCATGCCACAATGGGCCGGTTCTTCCTGGTATTTCCTCCGTTATATCGATCCTCACAATGATGAGGCGTTGGCAAGCCGTGAAGCGATGGAATACTGGCTTCCGGTTGACTGGTACAATGGTGGAATGGAGCATACAACCCTTCACCTTTTGTATTCTCGTTTTTGGCATAAATTCCTGTATGATCAGGGCGTTGTGCCAACCAAAGAACCATATCAGAAGAGAACTTCCCATGGTATGATTCTCGGTGAAAATGGCGAGAAGATGAGTAAATCCAGAGGAAACGTCATCAATCCGGATGATATTGTGAATGCTTATGGTGCAGATACTCTTCGTACGTATGAGATGTTCATTGGAACATTTGACGCGGCAGCAGCCTGGTCCGATGATGGTGTTAAGGGATGTCGTCGTTTCTTGGAACGTGTATGGAAATTACAGGATATGGTTGTGGATGGAGATAGTTATTCAAAAGCATTGGAAACGAAAATTCATCAGACCATCAAGAAGGTGAGCAATGATTTTGAAACCCTCAAATATAACACGGCAATTGCAGCTATGATGGCTTTGATTAATGATTTCTACAAAGCCGGCAAATTGACAAAAGCAGATTTCAAGACCTTGATTCAATTGCTGAATCCGGTGGCACCTCACATTACGGAGGAATTGTGGGAAATCATGGGATTCGAAGGATTCCTTTTCGAAAATACATGGCCAGAGTATGACGAGGAAAAAACCGTGGAGAAGATGCAGGAAATCGCTGTCCAGATAAATGGAAAAGTTCGTGCAACCGTAAAACTTGCCATTGACGCAGACAAAGATACTGCTCTTGCTGCCGGCAAAGAAGCAATTGCTGACAAGCTGGATGGCAAGCAGATTGTGAAAGAAATTTATGTCCCGGGACGTATCATCAATATCGTAGTTAAGTAAGAATATTTGAGAAATGCAGTTTACGGCCAGATTGAGCAGAGTTGCTTGATTTGGCCGTAATTTTTGCGTGCTATGCTCTCAAATCAAAATTGTAGCGAGTGATATTTCCCACGGGTGCTTCGGTTTCAATGAAGTCGTGAACCAGGTCGATTTCTTTCTTTCTTTCAGAAAATTCAGAATGAAAGCTATAGCCTTGTTCATTGAGAGCATCTTTGAGAAGATTGACATTTTTCTCCAGAAGGCGGAGGGCATCTTCTTTGGCAACATAAAATTTGGTTGTAATATCCGTTCGCTCTTTTGTAATATGTATATCCAGTGGACCTAAGTTGTCCATTTCAAGATGTAAAAGAACTTTGAGATTGTCTTTTGATTTTCTCAAAGTTTCTTTTTTTGTCATGACATAAAGATCCCCATGGGCATTTTCAGAGGACAATTTAAGAGGAAGTTGCATATAGTTAAATTGCTGATTCAAGACTTTCATAAACTGCAGATTTTGCTGCATATCCGCTGTGGTATTGACGGCGCTTTCGCCGGAACTTCGGGTGGCAAACATTTGGCCAAGGTGCATCAAGTCATCCAGTTGGGAGGAAATTTTATGGTAAAGAACGTTCACACTGTTATTTTCTTTTAATCCCTCAGGAGACAAGGTCCAATTGGATAGAAATTGTCCTTTGATTAATTTGGGCAGAGCAGGATGGGAAAATAATTCCCGAACCAAGTGTTCCGGTAATTCCGGTAATGCGGTATGCAAAGCACCGAGGACCTCGCGAGAAGTTGCTTCGCCGGAACGAAGTTTGTCCAGCATTTTTTCGGCATCGGTAAATTGAGAAAATAAGTCCGCCAGTTGTTCGCGAGAAGAGGAATCAAGAAGATATCCGGTTTGCTCATGTAAAAAGGAAGATTCCTCGGAAATGTTCGGACCGCCCAAACTGGTATTAACTTTTTCGGTAATATTTGAGAAGAGTTGCCGCATGCGGGAAAGGGGTGTTTCCTCGGTGAGGTTTTCGGACTGGGTGGATTGCTCCGGTGTCTCCAACGGTGCCGTATGTTCGGATTGTCCCGTGGTCTCAGAAAGATCTGCGTCAGCAGTGGATTCTGCCAGTTGCTGTTCCATGGTCTCTTTTGCTGCCAATTGAAATTCTTCCAAAGATGGTGTTGAAGTAAGAGCGGTAGATAGAAGCTCACCTGCTGCATAACGGGCAACAG
This sequence comes from Eubacterium sp., assembly GCA_022769325.1. Classification (GTDB taxonomy): domain Bacteria; phylum Bacillota; class Clostridia; order Lachnospirales; family Lachnospiraceae; genus Eubacterium_F. The sequence goes on from JALEKC010000169.1 coordinate 10,659, forward strand.
AAACATTTTCTTTGGATAAATCTGACAGTAAATCCGCCAGGGATTCGGTGAGAGAATTCATGCGATAAAGCAATTGATGCTGTTGATTTTGGTAAGTATCAAACTGGGTTACACTTGCTTCATCCATGGGAAAACCAAGACGGTACATGGTAATGACGTTGCCAACATCCGCATTTGGATAGCGGGAACAAAGCTGCATAAAGGTATTGATGCTTTCGCGGCTGATGGATTGTTTATTTTCAAGAAGGCTTCGTACAATATCAAGATTGCGTGGACTTTTTGGCAGACCAGCTTCTTCCAGCGCTTGTTCAATGGTATCTTCCATGCCAAGAAGATAGGCAGAGGACATGGCTTTCATGTAAATGGTTCCGTTTTCAAGACTGGTAATCAAAAATGCTGCTTTTTGCCCAATGGAATACATAGAAGCTTCAGGTAAATGACCGGTAAAGGAGGTTCCGTCATCCAGTGAAATGGTGATCTCGTTGCCATGAACATCACTGACAACACCTTTTAGTGTCTCCCCCTCACGAAGTGTGATGGTGGAATTCCCCGTGCGAAAGGTGCGACGAGGGGCTGAGGTTCCCATATTTCCAGAACGGTTTGGATCGTTTTTGATTGTATTGCTTGTAATAGGCATATTATAGTCTCCCTTCTGATCAGATTCCTTTTGTAATAGCGCCATTTCCATATTTTGTCTTTATTTTTTGAATCGCTTCGTCCAATTTTGTCTGGCGTTGGAAATATTCCTTGGCCGAAAGTGTCGATTTTTCTTCGGCATCCGAAGCGGCAATAAATGGCATGTCGAGCAGATTGAGCTGCTCGGCAGCATGTTTTGTCAATTTTGAGGTGGAAACACCCAGCAGGCGGATCGGCGAGCCGTCCCAGATTTCGTCGAATAACTGGC
>JALEKC010000136.1 GCA_022769325.1 Eubacterium sp.
TCACCTCATCACCGACACAGACTTCTCCGCCCTCAATCTGCCCCTGGAATCCTCGAAACGTACTGTCCGGCCGGCAGACACGCTGAACCGGCATATAGAAACCTGCTTCATGGTTTTCCTCCGTGATATCAACCTCTTCCAAATACTCAAGGAGGGATTTTCCTTGGTACCATTTCAAATTGTCCGATTGCTTTGTAATATTATCCCCTTCGGTAGCCGAAACCGGAATTATTTTTACAATTGGCAGTTCCAGGTCACTGGCAAGTTCTTCCACTTGTCCCTGGATTTCACGAAATCTTTTCTCACCATAATCTACCAAATCCATTTTGTTGACAGCAAATACAAAATACCGGATTCCCATCAATTTACAGATTCTTGCATGGCGTTTGGTCTGCACAAGAACTCCCTGCTCGGCATCAATCAAAATGACAGCCAAATCTGCAAAAGACGCCCCTACTGCCATATTTCTTGTATATTCCTCATGTCCCGGCGTATCTGCCACGATAAAGCTTCGTTTCTCTGTAGTAAAATACCGATATGCCACATCAATGGTAATTCCCTGCTCGCGCTCTGCCATCAATCCATCCAGCAGCAGGGAGTAGTCAATCTTGCCACCGCGGCTTCCCACTTTGCTGTCCAGCTCCAAAGCCTTTTCCTGATCCGTATATAATAATTTTGAATCATATAAAATATGTCCAATTAAAGTTGATTTCCCGTCATCCACGCTTCCACATGTAATAAATTTCAAAAGTCCGCTCATATTAGAAATACCCTTCTCTCTTTCTTCGTTCCATACTGCCAGCTGCTTCATTATCAATCACTCGTGTCGTTCTTTCTGATGATACGGCGCTAAGTGTCTCGTCTATGATTTCATCCAATGTAGATGCCGTTGACTCACAGCCTCCCGTCAATGGGTAACATCCAAGGGTACGGAAACGCACACTCTTGTGTTGAATCTCTTCGCCCGGAAGAAGTTTCATACGATCGTCGTCCACCATAATGATATTGCCATCGCGGTAAACTACCGGACGAACCTTGGCAAAATACAACGACGGTATCTCGATATTTTCCCGGCGAATATATTGCCAGATATCTGTCTCTGTCCAATTTGACAAAGGAAACACACGGACTTCCTGATGCTTTTGTATCTTGGAATTGTACAATTTCCACATCTCCGGACGCTGATTTTTCGGATCCCATGCATGCTGCTCATTTCGGAATGAAAAAATACGCTCTTTTGCTCTTGATTTTTCCTCGTCCCGTCGTCCACCTCCAAAGGCGGCCGTAAAACCATATTTGTCAAGGGCCTGTTTCAACGCCTGGGTTTTCATAATATCGGTGTAAGCAGCACCATGGTCAAATGGATTGATTCCCGCCTTGACGCCTTCTTCATTGATATATTCAATCATATCAATCCCCAGCTTCTTTGCTGTTCGGTCCCGGAATTCAATCATTTCCTTAAATTTCCATGTAGTATTGACATGTAAAAATGGAAATGGTGGTTTTTCCGGATAAAAGGCTTTCATTGCCAGGTGAAGCATCACCGAACTGTCTTTGCCAATGGAATACAGCATTACCGGCTTCTCACATTCTGCCGCAACTTCGCGGATAATGTAAATCGCTTCTGCCTCCAATTTGTCAAGATGCGAAAACTCACTCATATCTATGTCCTTCCTTTCTCTGATACCAATTTTGTTCAAGATATTTCTATTAGTATACTCTATAATTTCGACAAAACTGTGCCATAATTGTATTTTTTTGCAAAAAAATGTATATTATGGAAAAATTTACGAAAAAACGATAAACAAACAAGGAACTAAATTTGCAAGAAATCCCCGGCTCCAAGTCAATTTACCGTTTTATTTTACCCTTTTCTATCCTTTATTATTTAATGACAGCCGCCACAATTTCCACAACCTCCGCCGCAGCCGCCTCCCGGCATTTCTCCGTGGTGATTGCAATTTGGCACGGTATCGGTCTGTAAAATTCCCTGCAAGAACTGCGCCACTGCCATATCGGCATCTCCGGTAACTCCCGGTACTACCAAGATTCCCTCTTCGCTCAGCGCCAGCATAGCACCCTCGCCAATACCACCACAAATCAGTACTTTCACATCGCCTTTTGCAAGGAAAGCTGCCATGGCTTCATGGCCATTCAAAGCTGCCGTGTTGAGTACCATGGCGCCGGTAAGACCATTTTCTCCAAATTCATATATTTTGAATGCATCAGAATGTCCAAAATGCTGAAATACTTCTCCAGTCTTCTCATCATAACACACTGCTATCTTCATGTGGTTTCCCTCCAATTCATTTTGCTAATCTTCTTTATCATACCCCGAAATAGCTTTCTCTGTCAACCTATTTTAAGACATCTTTCTTTTATAATCTTTCTTATAAAGTCAATGAATCGCTGGTTTTTCCTGGGCACTGTATATGGAGCCATCACCGCTTATAATATAAGAAAAAATACATACTAAAATACAAGGCAGAATATTTTGACTGCTAAATACTTCCAACCCGATAAATATCGGTGCCAAAAGAGTGTTGGTGGCACTGCCAAATACCGCCGCATAACCAATCGCCCCACATGCCATAGCCGGAAGTCCAAGAAACGGTCCCAAAACAATTCCCAAAGATGCTCCTATCGCAAATAGCGGCGTGACTTCCCCACCCTGGAATCCAATTGCCAGGGTTAATACCGTGAGTACTAATTTTAAAACCCAATCGTAATGGGTAATTTCCCCACCTTCAAATGCGGCAGTGATTAAGTTGGTCCCCAGTCCACTGTATCTTCCCTGCCAAAGCAAAGCAAAAATCAACGCTAAGACTACAGAACCTGCCAAAATCCTCACATAAGGATTGAGAACCTTTTCTCCCGCTATTTTTTTCATTTTCCCAAGGAAAAAGGAAAAAAGACGCCCTGTCAATCCAAAGGCGATTCCCAACAATAAAAGTTTAGCAACTTCTTCCGGATGCGTCACCTCAATTTTCTCGCCGAGAGAAACGGTAAATTTTTCCAATCCGCACTGTCCGGAGACGAAAGAAGCCGTATAGGCCGCAATCAACGAAGGCACTAATGCTTCATATGCCAATACCCCGACGGTCATCACCTCTAAAGCGAAAAATACAGCAGCCAAAGGGGTCCGAAACAGACCGCCAAAACCTGCTGCCATTCCCATAATCACAAGTATTTTTGTGTTTTTCAAATAAGAAAACCGAGATCCTATCCCATGGGCCAGTGTCGCTCCGATTTGAACTGCCACTCCTTCACGCCCTGCACTTCCCCCAAACAAATGGGTAATCCACGTCCCAAGCATCACAAGGGGAACCAGTGCCATCGGAATTTTCTCCCGTTTTTGCTGCCCTGCCTCAAATACCAATGTCATGCCTTTTAAACTCTCCCGGCTGAATCGCCGGTATCCCCAGACAATCCATACCCCAGCCAGTGGCAAGAAAGGAATCAAATAGGAAAAATGGTTTTCTCGAAATGCCGTGATTCTCAAAAGCCCTCTTCCAAATATGGCATCTATAACTCCAACCGCAGCTCCTATTAACACGGCAAATAAAGCGTAACTCCCCCTTTCTATCCATTTTTGTTTCATGTTTTCCTCCACAATTAAGCAGGATACGGGAGTCGAACCCGCCTATCCAGCTTGGGAAGCTGGCGCCCTACCGATAGACTAATCCTGCATACGGCACATCCGCTACCGCATGAATGCTCCACTACGCCTACGCAATCGAAAAAAGAGTCATGGGTAATGCGACTTAAGTCACACTCGCTCTGAACGGATGAGCTTCTATTTTCATTATAGCACCATCTTGGCTAAAAATCTAGCACTATTTGCAAGGGGTTTGTGGCAAGTGTTCGTTGGCAATTCTTTCAGGTTCCGTAATTTATGCTAATAGATTGCTCGCATGGGCACTTGCGTTAATTGAGCACGCAGCGGTATGGGCATGCAAAATACGCATGCCTCATACCGGCGCACTCAAAACCCATGCTCTACCAATCTATTAGCATAAATTACTGGAATTCTGAAAAGATTTACAACAAACATTTGACAACAAACCAATATTCTTATCAAGCTCCTTTTGCAGGATAAATAGTAGACTTCT
>JALEKC010000031.1 GCA_022769325.1 Eubacterium sp.
TGATATAATGAGCACAGCGACGCTTGCGCTTGCGCAAAGCGGCATTGTGCGAATGCCCTCAAGGAGCCGTTAGGCGACATGATATAATGAGCACAGCGACGCTTGCGCTTGCGCAAGCGCAAACAATTTGGGACATTTGGCAGAAAGGAAAAGAGAAGATGGAAGAAAAAGAAGGTATCATGGGTCGCATCAAAGATATTATAAATGGAACGACAGATGCCGAACGAGCTAGAAAAGCAGGAATGCAGGGGAAGATTGATCAGGCGGATCATGTATTTCAATTCTTATTGCTTTTGTTTGGCCTTGGCTTCTGGGTTGTCATGATTTTGAAAATGTTCCTATAAGGGAGACGAAAAAAGGATGGAATTTGAGATAGGACAGGTTATTAAACTAAAAAAACCTCATCCCTGTGGAGAAAACCGTTGGGAAATTCTGCGGGTCGGTATGGATTTTCGATTGAAATGCCAGGGGTGTGGGCATCAGGTAATGGTGCCAAGAAAAGTGGTAGAGAAAAATTTTAAAGGTTTCTTATAAAAAATACTTGCTTTTGGGAACTAATCATGGTACAATGGTATTCCGTGATGTAAAAATCATAATTCCTTGTTCTTTTCAGGGATTTTATCCTCTTGAGAAGAGCCAGAGACCAAAAGGAGGTGCAGGCAACTATGAATAAGTATGAATTAGCTTTAGTTGTTAGTGCAAAAGTTGATGACGAAGTAAGAAATGCCACTGTCGAAAAAGCAAAAGAGTATATTACTACTTTCGGCGGTACGATTACAAACGTCGATGAATGGGGCAAGAAAAAACTTGCTTATGAAATTCAGAAGATGAATGAAGGCTTTTATTACTTTATTCAGTTCGACTCAGAGCCGGATACACCGGGTGAAATCGAGCAGAGACTTCGCATTATGGACAACGTGCTTCGATACTTATGCGTAAAACAAGAAGCATAAGAAAAGGAGGAATCCTTCCATGAATAAAGTAATTTTAATGGGTAATTTAACGAGAGATCCTGAGATTCGTTATTCTCAGAATGAAAATTCGTTGGCAATCGCTAGATTTAGTATTGCAGTAAACCGTAGATTTAATCGCCAGGGCGAGACCGACACGGACTTCTTTAATTGTACAGCATTTGGTAAGCAGGCAGAATTCGTTGAAAAATATTTCAAGCAGGGTTCACGTATGTTGCTGACCGGACGCGTTCAAAATGACAATTATACCAATAAAAATGGTGAGCGTGTATACAGCGTCCAGATTATTGCAGAGGAGATTGAATTCGCTGAGAGAAAGAGCACGGCCGATGCCAATGCATCACGTGGCGGTGCGTCAAACTTTGGTGGAGGCACTCCGGAGCCAGCCATGGCAGCAGATGACGATTTTATGAATATTCCGGATGGAATTGAAGACGGTTTACCATTTAACTAAAAGGAGGTAAATCAAATGGCTTATAACAAGGGAAATGGTTCTGATTCTCCAATGAGAAGAAGAGGCCCTCGTAGAAGAAAAAAAGTATGTGCATTTTGTTCTGACAAAGAGCATGATTATATCGATTATAAAGATGTTGCAAAATTGAGAAGATTTATGTCTGAGAGAGGAAAAATCCTTCCTCGTCGTATCACAGGAACATGTGCAAAACATCAACGTGCTTTAACAGTAGCTATCAAACGTGCCCGTCACGTGAGCTTGATGCCATATACTGTAGACTAATTTAAAAAATTCAGAAGGACTGTCAGCCAGCATGTAACAATTGGCATGCTGGGATGGCAGTCTTTTTTGTGTATACGATGAGCCGTTAGGCAAGATGACATTAGTTGCAACAACTTAATTTGACACAAACCACAACTTTGTTATGGTTGCGAAAAAAAGGGATTTGTGCTATAATGATGTCATATTTGCGAAAGTTACGAAAAAACGAGAAGTCTATGACATTATTTATTAGGGGAGGAGCAAAGATCCCGGTGGGGAGATTGGAGGAATAGCATTTGAAGGGAAACCGAATTCAGGGAACACTTCGTTCTTATTTGCGGTGGCCGTTGTTGTTGACGCCGCTTCTGTTTGTAATGAATATTCATATTTACTTTGTGGATGTAAAAGCGGGGGCCATCATGACACTTTATGTGTCATTATATACAATCATTGCCTTCTTGCTTTTATATTATAAAAGAGGACAGTTGCTGAAAGATATTGTCACCTATGCCATCCGTTTTAATCATACCACAAAGAGACTAGCCAATGACTTAGACATTCCTATTTTGATTGCGGACTGGAGTGGAAATTGTCTTTGGCACAATAATAAATTTAAAGAAAATTTTTGCCCGGAGGGGACAAAAAATAAATTTGCAGTAGATTCTGTGATTCCCAATCTTACGGTGGAAACCTATCCTAAAACTTATGAAAAAAATTCGGAGATACATTTCCATTGTGAGGATGTCTTTTACAAGGCAGTGATTCAAAAAGTAAATGTTGATAAAATGCCGGAGAAAGAGGGGGGAAGTGCGGATACCATGGGATTGGGAGATAACTTTTATGTATTTTTTATTTATGATGAAACAGAAATTGTTCATTATATTAAAGAAAATAATGAACAGCGTCTGGATGTGGGACTTTTATATATTGATAATTACGACGAGTCCCTTGAGCCGGTGGATGAAGTGCGGAGAGCTCTTTTGTCCGCTATGCTGGATCGTAAAATCAACAAATATATGTCAAAAATTGATGCTATTACCAAAAAATTAGAAAAAGATAAGTATATATTCCTATTTAAGCACAAATATCTGTCCTATCTTCAAAATGATAAATTTTCTCTTCTGGATGATATTCGAAATATCAATGTCCGGGAAGAAGGGACGATTACGATTAGTATGGGAATTGGTACCCAAGGCGAGACATATAAAAAGAGACAGGAATATTCCCGTACGGCAATCGATTTGGCCCTTGCACGTGGGGGGGACCAGGTGGTTGTGAAAACAAAAGATAATTTATTATACTATGGTGGAAAGAGTCGCCAGCAGGAAAAGAATACACGAGTAAAAGCACGAGTAAAAGCCCATGCGCTTCGAGAATCCATCGAGGCGGCAGAACAGGTTATCATTATGGCACATCGCATGCCCGATGAAGATGCTCTGGGAAGCGCCGTGGGAATCTATCGCATTGCGGATTCTTTGGGGAAACCTGCCCATATTTTGATTAATAAAGTATCCTCATCATTGCGTCCGGTGGTAAATATGTTACTGGAAAATGGTAATTATCCGGAAGATTTTATCATCAGCGGAGAGACGGCAAAGGAGATTTTTACAGAGGGAACCTTGCTGGTTATTGTGGATGTCAATCATGTGTCTTACACGGATGAACCGGCATTGGTTGAGAAAGCCTCCAGTTTGGTGGTTCTTGATCATCACAGACAGTCGGGAGAATCTTTTGCCAATCCGACTTTGTCATATATCGAGTCTTACGCATCCTCCGCATGTGAGATGGTGGCGGAAGTTTTGCAATATGTAGGAGATGAAGTGAAATTAAAACCCTATGAAGCGGATGTTATGTATTCCGGAATTATGATAGATACCAATAATTTCTTAAATAAACCAGGGGTGCGAACTTTTGAGGCTGTTGCGTTTTTGCGCCGTTCCGGTGCCGATATCAGCAAAATTCGCAAACTGTTTCGCTGTGATATTCACGAATACAAAATTCGTGCCCAGGCGGTGCAGAATACGGAAATCTATATGGATTATTATGCTATTTCCCAATGCGATGCCAATGAATGTGAATCGCCTACTATCATAGGCGCCAAGATTGCCAATGAACTTCTGGATATCGATAAAGTAAAAGCCACCTTTGTTTTGACAGAATACGAAGGAAAGATTTACATTAGTGCCAGGTCTATCGATGAGTTGAATGTTCAAATCGTCATGGAGCGCCTGGGGGGTGGCGGACATATCAATAGCGCAGGTGCTCAACTCGAAAACTGTACATTGGCAGAAGGCGTTGAGATTTTGCACCAGACGTTGCAGCAGATGAAGCAGGATGGAGATTTGATATAAGAATTTCCCATATCAATAAATGGAGGTAGAACAGTATGAAAGTTATTTTGTTGGAAGATGTAAAATCTCTTGGAAAAAAGGGAGAAGTAGTCAATGTAAATGACGGCTATGCAAGAAATCTTTTATTTAAGAAAAATCTTGGAATCGAGGCTACCAAGCAAAATCTTAATGATTTGAAATTGCAAAAGCAAAATAATGATAAGTTGGAAGCAGAGCGCCTTCAGGAAGCGAAAGATTTGGCCAAGGAACTGGAGCAAAAAGAAGTTGTTCTTGCCATCAAGGCGGGTTCGGATGGTCGTGTGTTTGGCTCGGTTTCCACGAAAGAAATTGCAGAAGCTGCCAAGGAACAATTGGGATACGAATTGGATAAAAAGAAAATGCAGCTGAAAGAAGCCATTAAAAGCATTGGAACCTTTCAGGTTCCGGTAAAACTTCATCCGAAAGTGACTGCTCAGTTAAAAGTGGTGGTAAAGGAGAAATAAAACAGCATGGAAGAACAAATCATAAAAAAAATTCTTCCACATAGCACAGAAGCAGAGCAATCCGTAATTGGTGCCATGATTATGGATCAGGAAGCTATTTTGACTGCCTCTGAGATTTTGGTGGCAGATGATTTTTACAATCCCCAATTCCGGACGCTTTATGATGCTATGCTGGGGTTGTATCAGGAAGGGAAACCCGTAGATTTAGTTACATTGCAAAATCGCCTGCAGGAAATGAATGTGCCGGCTGAACTTTGCAGTGTTGAATTTATCAGCAATATCATTGCGGCGGTTCCCACTTCTGCCAATGTCAAATATTATTCCGAAATCGTCCGGGAAAAGTCAGTTTTGCGAAGACTGATACGTGTCAGTGAGGGGATTGCCAATGAGTGTTATCAGGACAATGAAAAATTAGAAGATACACTGGAGAAAGCAGAAAAGCAGATTTTTGATGTGGTACAAAATCGTGCAAGCAGTGATTTTGTACCTATACGACAAGTAGCTTTGGAAACATTGGAAAGTATTCAGAGTGCAGCAAAAAATGTGGGAGCTGTCACCGGAGTATCCACTGGATTTTACGATTTGGATGCCAGAACAGCGGGATTGCAAAAGTCAGATTTAATCCTGATTGCGGCTCGTCCCTCCATGGGGAAAACCGCATTTGTACTAAATATCGCGGAAAATGTGGCCATTAAAAATAATATTACCACTGTCATTTTTAGTTTGGAAATGTCACGAGTTCAGTTGGCAAAACGATTGATTTCCATGAATTCCCACGTGGATTCTCAAAAAATTCGTACCGGTCAGCTGGAAGACAGCGAGTGGCGTGATTTGACAGAAAGTACGGTGACATTGGGAGAATCGGCATTGGTCATTGATGACACGCCGGGAATCAGCATTGGCGAACTTCGCTCCAAATGTCGTAAGCTAAAAATAGAAAAAGACCTCGGTTTGATTATCATTGACTATTTGCAATTGATGTCCGGCTCCGGAAATCATAAAAATGAATCCAGGCAGCAGGAGATTTCTGATATTTCCCGTGCGTTAAAGGCTCTTGCCCGTGAAGTTGACTGCCCGGTTATTGCACTTTCCCAGCTGAGTCGTGCGGTGGAAAAGCGAGATGACAAGCGGCCGATGCTTTCGGACCTTCGAGAATCCGGAGCTATCGAGCAGGATGCCGATGTGGTGATGTTCATTTACCGAGATGAATATTACAACAAAGATTCCGATAGTAAGGGGATTACAGAGATTATCATCGGAAAACAAAGAAATGGTCCTACTTGTACCGTTCAATTGAAGTGGTTGGCGGAACTTACGAAATTTGCCAATTTGGAGATGAGATCCTAGAAAAAAGGCAAAATGTGTCGAGGGTTCTATTCTTTTGTCACACGGTTTTTAAAAAGAAGGAAGATAATCACTTGAAGTCCTTTTTCTTAATGTTATACTTGAACTTGAGGGACAAGTATTCATTAAGGAAAGGACTGATTTTATTTTATGAAAGAACCGGTACAATTATGCTATACCATTTCAGAAGCAGCTAAAGTAATGGAAGTGGAGCCTCACGTTTTGCGCTATTGGGAAGAAGAACTGGGATTGGAAATCTCCAGAAATTCCATGGGGCATCGGATATATACGGACGATGATTTGAAGATATTTCGCTCCATTAAGCAGTTAAAAGCCAATCACGTGGCATTAAAAGATATTCGACTGCAAATTGTAACATCGGGAGAAAAAATACCGTGTAAAAAAGAATTGGAAAATGAATTCTGTGGCGATAAAATGACACAATTTAAGCATATACTATCTAATATCATAAAAGAAGCCATAAATGAGAATACCGGCGAATTAAGTGCACATATCAGCTCGCAGGTCTCCGATGATGTACGCAAAGAGATGGATTATCTCTCCCGGGTACATGAAGAAGAGCAGGAAGCGCGGTTTAAAAAATTGGATGAGACGATACGGACATTGCAAAAAGCCCGACAGGAAGCAGCCGTTGCAGAGATGAAAGAAAAGAAACCGAAAAAGAAAAAACGTTTATTTCAACGTCAGGTAAAAGGTTTGTAAAATCTTTCACAAATCATGAATTTTTTTTCATAAGTACTTGCATTCTGTTTGGTTAAATGTTATAATGTTCTCACAATATTGCCGTGCGTATTTGTCGGTTTTCACAAATATGGACGCAAAAATAAAAGGAGGAAGAATGTTTATGTTCTCAAAAGTATCAAAGAAAATTGTAGCAGCAACACTGGCAGTAGCAGTAACCGTTTCTTGTGCAAGCATTGCTGATACAAAAGATGCATCTGCTGCAGCAAAATTGAGCAAAAAATCACTCAGCATGACTGTTGGTGGAAAAGATGTAAAATTGAAAGCAAGTGCAAAAGCAAAATGGTCTACCAGCAACAAAAATGTTGCAACTGTTAAAGGGAAAGGTAAGACCGGTACCGTTACCGCTGTAGGTAAAGGTTCTTGTACAATTACTGCTAAAGTAGGTAAGGAAAAACTTTCTTGCAAAGTAAAAGTAGCGGCAGCTAAAGCTGGTACCGTTATTTATGACTTGGCAAAAGAGACAGGATCAAACGCTGAGACTGGTGAGTCTTGGGCAGCACCTGTAAAATGTCCTTACAGCACATTCAAGTACGACAGTTTCTCTATGTGGCTCTGCCGTGCAACATTCTATGATCCAGCGAATGGTGGTAAAGACTACAGAGGTAAGAAAATCAATTGTTCTGTAACAATTAAGAACTCTGGTAAGAATGACCTTGCTGAACTTGGTTTCTGCTTCAACTATACCAAAGGTGGAAGCGACGGTTCTTATCCATTCGCATTCCATGTAATCGACTCTAAGTTGAGAGCTCAGCTTGCTAAGAAAGCTGGTAAGAAATGGTCTCTTGCAAATGTAAAGAAAGACAATCAGCACAAACATGCAACTGTAAAAGAAGGAAAAATCAAGAAGGGTAAAACTTATACATATAACTTCTCCTTCACAATTCCTGCAGATGCTATGAATGGTGACAAAGATGAAGAGACAGGTTTGAACTACCCAATCATGTTCTTCATTCCTAACTTGAAAGATAACTCACCATATCAGACAGGTGACCAGATCACAGTATTGAAAGCTAAATTTACAGTAGGTTGATTTCGTTAGGAATATCGTATCTACCGATTATACTTTTAGTAAAGAAAGACCCGGATTTCAAACAATCCGGGTCTTTCTTTTTTTAAAATCAATTCGTTGAAGAAAGCTTTATTGAGGAATCCAAATCTCTCCCTGACAGGCAGGAAGTGAGACATGGATACTGCCATTTTCAGAAGTGATGATTTCACCGAACAAGGCACCTTTATAGGTTTCGGAAGTGGCCCCGGTTATGGTGAAAGAAGCTTCTGTATCATCATTATTGACAGAGACCAAAACGGCATTGCCCTCCAAAGTGCGGCTAAAGGCAAATTGCCGATTGGTTAATACTCTTTCTTGATATTCTCCGTAGGAAAGCTCCTTTGTTTCCTGACGAATTTTCCCTAGTTTTGTAATCAATGACGTACAAGGGTTATCTGTATAGGCATCGGAAAAATCATGGAGAGCGAGATGAGGTCTCAAGGAATCATCGGAGCCTTTTTCTTTTTTTCCTTCGATGCCAAATTCCGAACCGTAGTATAGAGAGGGAATGCCAGGTAAAGTATATAAGAGAACATGAACCGGGTAAAAATGGTCTTTGTTCTTTAATTTCGTATAAATCCTTTCGACATCATGATTGTCCACAAAATTGTATAAATTTATATTGTTAGTATTGTTGCCAATCATTTCAAATAAATGTTTGATGGTGTGGGCAATCTCAAAATAATTGTAGTCATTGTGACCGGAAAAAAGGGCTTTGTGCAATTGATAATTGGTTACGGAATGCAACGTACCTTCGTTGACCCAACGTCCATAATCTCCATGGATGACTTCTCCCATCAACCAAAAATCCTCTTTCACTTCGTTTGCTGTTTGTCGAAGAGTTTTCATAAAATCAAAATCCAGTACATCTGCTGCATCAAGACGTATTCCATCAATGTCAAATTCAGATACCCAGAAACGAATGATATCACAGATGTAATCCTTTACAGCGGGATTGCGCTGGTTGAGTTTGACGAGTAGGTTATAGCCTCCCCAATTGTCGTAAGAAAATCCATCATTATATTCATTATTTCCATAAAAATTTACGTTACAATACCAATCCAGGTAAGGAGAAGACTCCCGATTTTTTAGGATATCCTGAAAGGCAAAAAAGTCACGCCCTGTGTGATTGAAAACGCCATCGAAAATAACACGAATTTCTTTTTCATGACAATAGGCAACAAAGTCTTTCAAATCCTCGTTGGTGCCAAGACGGCAGTCCAGTTTTTTGTAATCCGTTGTTTCATATCCATGACCCACTGATTCAAAAAGAGGGCCAATATAGAGAGCATTGCAACCAAGGGATACCAGGTGGTCAACCCATGGAAGACATTCCTTGAGACGATGCTCCACAGTTTCATAAGTATTTTGCTTCGGTGCACCACAAAGTCCCAGAGGGTAAATGTGGTAAAAAATTGCTTCATCATACCAAGCCATAATGGTTTCTCCTTTATCATAATGAATTTGACATATTAATGCCAGCTGATAATACTATTATACTACATTTTTCTATAAATGTAATTTTAATTTTATTTTAATTAGTAATAGTATAATAAGTTCATATAAATTGAGTTTTGCAATGAGTTATGATATACTGAAAGAAGCAGATTTTTGAAACAGAATGGAGGAAGACGAGTGAAGAGAAGGTTAATAGCGACAGTTGGAGTAGCACTGTGTCTGACCGGATGTGGGATTTTGCCCACGGAAGAAGAGTTCGATGTTGCCCCGGTGTTGAAAGAATATGAAGGGGCAAGTTTTAATAAAGTGACGGTGACAAGAGGAACGCTGGAAAAAACGGAGGAAATCTCAGGAAAATATAAAGGAACCGTGAAAGAAGATATCGAGCCGGATGGTGCCAGCGTCATCAAGAAAATATATGTCAAAAAAGGTGACCGGGTCAAGGCAGGGGATGTGGTGATGCAATACGAACTGCCGGGGAGTGAAAAAACATTAAAAGAATCTAACGAAAAGATTGAAAAGACGAAACTTCAGATAACTCAGGCCAGAGAATTGATGAAATTAGAAGTGGAAAAGCAAAAGAAAATCGGCGGTGGCAGTAAAGAAATTACCAATGCCAGAAATCAGTATGAGCAACAAATCAAGGCGTTGGAATCCAGTTTGGAATTGTTAAAAATGGATGCCAAAATTGCCAAAGAAGAAATCGAAGAAGAGCAAATCACAGCATCCGTAAATGGCGTAGTAACGTATGTGGATTCCAAGGCAGAAGGTACTTATGGAACCGAGGGCGAAGCGGCGATAAAGATTGAAGGGAAGAAGAAAAACCGATTTGAGGCAAATAGCAAATATGCTTCCCATTGTAAAGAGGGAGACATTGTCACCATAGAGGTACGAGGACAAGAATATAAAGCAACGGTAAAAAAAGATCCTGAATCCACGGATTCCGTATATTTTTACCCGAGAAGCAAACTCAATCTGGAAGATGGAACCGTATGCTCCTATCAGGTGATTTTAAAAGAGAAAAAAGATATTTTATATCTGCCGTCTTCTATTGTATATTCCATGGGAGATAAACATGTTGTATATTATGAAGATGCCAATGGGTTAAAATCAACCAAGGAAGTTTCCATCGGAGAAACCATTGACAACTTTGTAGAGATTACCGCCGGCTTGGAAGAAAATGAACAAGTGATAGCAAATTAAGGAAAAGGCGAAGGATTGGAGGTTACAAAAAGTGAAAAAAAGCAGACAGATAGGAGCGATCCTTTTAGCTGTGTCGATGATAACTTGTGGTTGTGGAAAATCGGCAGCCAACCAAGAAGATGTACCGGAATTAATGGAAGCAGTTGGGGTTGATATGGATACCGCAGTGGTAACCAAGATGGACCTCAGCGGCGTGACATCTTTTTCGGCTCAGATTGTACCCAAAATAGAAAAGATGGCCTTTCTTTCTTCCGGAAGTATTGACCAGATGAAAGTGTCTATCGGAGATAAGGTAAAGAAGGGGCAGCTTCTGGCAACCCTGGCCGGAGGCAGTGGAAGAGTTAAGAGCCTCACGGAAGAGATTGCCACATTGAAAGAAAATAATGCGGGAATCAATCAGCAGAGCGAATATGATATTGAAATGCTGGAAGAGAACCTTTCGGACTTGAAGAAGCAATACAAAGCTGCAAAAACAAAGCAGGAGAAAAAGCAGCTAAAAATGCAGATTGTGGAAAAAGAAGAAGATATTAAGATAGCAAAAGTGAAATTAAAACAGCAAAAAGAAATGCAACAATTGGAAATTCGACAAAAAGAAGCAGATATAGCAACAGCAAAGAAAAGTACCAAAAACTCAAAATTGTATTCTACCATTGATGGGGAAGTAATCAGTACCAGTGGTGGCAATGGCTATATGGTACAAGGGGGGAACGTGGCAATTCAAGTGGCCAATATGAAGGCTCCGCGTTTGAAAACCCAATATGTTTCCGACAGTAAGTTGGCGAAAGCAAGCAGCTATGTTGCCATTGTGGATGGGAAAAAATACGAGGTTGAAGTGGAAGAGCAGGAGGTATCCAGACAGGATGTTGAAATGGGAAACTATCCCAAAAACAGTTGGTTTGATTTTGTCTCTGATTCGGTAGATGCCAAGGTCGGCGGGTCAGCAACCATAGAACTCTATACCGATACGGTGAAAGATGCACTGGTGGTACCGGCAAATGCAGTATTTCGCTCCAAAGAAGAATCCTATGTATATCTTGTGGAGGGGGATGCCAAGACGAAAACCGTTGTAAAGACAGGAACGGAAACCGATGCGTATATACAATTAGAAAGCGGAGTAAAGGAGGGCGATGTTGTTTATGTGGAAGGTTAAATATATCATAACCATAAGTATGGCGATTCTTCTTTTATCCGCTTGCGGAAATGAAAAAAGTCAGGGGACGGGGGAAGTACTTCTTTATGAAAAGGAGGAAACGGCATCCGGAAGTGCAATCCAGCAAGAAGAATATGAAACTACGGAAGTTCGTCAGGAAACCTATAAAGAAGAATATTACGATAGTGCCGAGTTAGAATATACCGATACGGAAACCATCTATATTGATGATGAAGATGCCGTATTGGATGCGGTTAAAGTAAAAAAAGATCAGAAAATTAACAAAGGAGATGTCTTGGCGGTGTACCATGTAGAGACATCCAAAACCAAATTGCAAAAAGAGAAGATTTTGGTACAGCAGGCCCGTGCCAATTATGAGTCGGGGCTCAGCAATCTTCAGAATGCACTGTCCCAGGCGGAAAATGAGTTAATGACGGTGAAAAATGCAGCAGAGAAGAAGATTAAGCAGTTGGAAATCAAGAAGCAGAAGGAAGAAATCGCCAATTACAAAAAAGGGGAAAAAGATGTCATTGACCAGGAAAAGAATTATGCACAACTGGTAAGACGTCAAAACAAAACCAAACTGGTTGCGAAAAAAAGCGGAGTGGTGACTTCCACCGGAAAAGAATATGTGGGAGATGAGATTGATGCCTCCAAAAAAATTGTGGAAATGCGCAGCAACAACAAATGGGTCTTGAAGGTAAAGGATCCGGATTCCAAATTGCGTTACAATATGGATGTGTCCGTGAGACTTGGGAAAAATATGAAAGATTACCAAAATGAAGTCAAAGGGAAAGTCATTACAGCAGCAGACATAACAGGTGTTGAAGAGACGGACGAGTCCGGTGACAATATTGTATATGTAGAAGTCTCTTCGGCGGATAAGAAAAAATACAATTTTGAAAAATCCAATGTTTATGTATATGCCGTTTCCTTCGCCGTGAAAGATGCACTGGTGGTAGATGCGGAAGCGATTAACCAGGAGGCAGTGGAATTCTCCAATAAACTTTATGTCAATGTATTGGAAAATGGAAAAATTCACAAACGGTACATCGTAAGTAATTATAATACAGAAACAGAATATCTGGTGGAACAAGGCGTCAGTGCCGGACAGACACTTGCGATATTGAGATAGGAGGCGCGGAGAGAACGATGATTCGATTTATTAAACAAAAGTTGATACATAAAAAGTGGATGGTTGTCTGTCTGTTGATTGGTAATATTTTATTGGCAGCGATCGCCAGCAGCAATCCCATGTATCGGGATGCGGCTCTGGAAAAGACATTGAAGTCTAAATATTCCAAGTATATCGAAGAAACCAATAAAGATCCCGGAGTGCTTTCTTTTTCTTCATCCGTTAATGCAGGAAAAAACAATGGAGAAGAATTTAAACAAATGGGAGAGACGGCGACAGAAGCTGCCGAAACTCTTGAGGTAGAGCAAAATTACCTGGTGAGTTTGTTTGAAACGTCCAAGGTTCGAGGGGAATATTTGCAGTCCAGGGGTAATAAAACCACCACAAAATCCATGCGAATTGCCATGATGTCCGACTTAAAAGACCATATTTCCATCCTTGCCGGAGAATGCTATTCCGATGAACGTTTGGAAGATGGGGCATTGCCGGTGATTCTCAGTCAGCGTGCTATGAGTAAACTGGACGTGGTTCTGGGAGACGAAATGTCCTTTGAAAAATTGAAAAATGCAGATGGCTCAGATATTAAAGTGAAAATTGTGGGTGTTTTTGATGCGAAGGATTATTCGGATAATTATTGGGTGCAAAGCCCAAGTGAATACTATCTGGAAGTATTTACCAGCCCTAAATTATTTGAGAGCATTTTTATCAATTATGAAAAACCGGCCTTTAATATAACCGGTCAATGGAATCTTGTTTTTGATTATGAGAATGTAAAACCGGGGCAGGTAAATGCTTTGGTAAAAAATACGGAAACTTTGTGCCGAGAAGGTGCCAACGGAAGAAACTCTGCCATCGAGGAACCGGATTATCTGGCTGTTTTGCGAGATTACCAAACCACAGCAAAGAAGGTCTCCACGACCCTTTTGATTTTGCAGATTCCGGTTCTTGCCCTTTTGCTTGCCTTTATTTTCATGATATCAAGGCAGATGCTGGATCTTGAACAAAATGAGATTGCTTTGCTGAAAAGCCGAGGAAGCAGTCGCAATCAGATTTTGTTGATTTATACCATACAGTCGGCAATTTTGTCCATTGCCAGCAGTATTGTGGGGGTTCCCCTGGGCTTTTTCATGACAAAAGCTCTCGGTTCCACCAACGGATTTTTGGAATTTATTCAGAGGAAGGCTTTGCATGTAAGTTTGAGTCCCGGAGTCTTTTTATATACGTTGGGAGCTATCTTGATTTCCATAGCCGTGATGGTTCTTCCGGTAATAAAAGATGCCAATGTGACTATTGTCAATGTAAAACACCGCAATATTGGTAACAAGCCAAATATATTCAGTCGGGTTTATCTGGATGTGATTTTCCTTGCAGTATCGTTGTACGGCTTATATTCATTTACTGCACGAAAATCGGAATTGATGACAAGTATGTTGGAAGGAGATTCGCTGGATCCGTTTTTGTTTATTTGTTCTTCCCTATTTATCATTAGTGCCAGCCTGGTAGGACTTCGCCTCCAGCCATTGTTGATAAAAATCGTATATTACATAGGAAGAAAATTTTGGAAACCGGCATTTTTTGCTTCTTTCCTGCAAATTATCCGTACGCGGAAAAAACAGGGATTTATGATGGTGTTTTTGATGTTCACCGTGTCTCTTGGAATCTTTAATTCCACCGTGGCCCGGACCATATTATCCAATTCCGAAAAAGGGATTGATTATAGCAATGGGGCGGATTTGGTCCTTCAGCAGCCATGGGAGGACAATTCCCTTTTGATGCAATATTATACCGATTTGGAATTAACTTATACGGAACCGGATTTCGGAGTGTATGAATCCATGGAAGGGGTTACGGCAGCCACAAAGGTTTACAAAAATGATGAGATAGAAACTTCTTACAAGAGTAAAGAAGGGGGAAATAGTGTCAAGACAACGTTGATGGGAATTGATACCAAAACCTTCGGGGAGACCGTGTCAAAATTCCAGACCGACTTGCTCCCGGTTCATATTAACCGTTACTTAAATTCCATGGCAAAACGTTCGGATGCCGTACTTTTGAGCATGAACTACCATACCAATTATGGTATGCGTCTGGGTGATACCATTACCTATACCAATGACGAGGGAGTAGAAGCCCAGGGAGTTGTGTACGGATTTGTGGATTATTTCCCGAGCTATATTGAGACCACTCATGAGTTGAATGAGGAAAATAAACTGGTTTCCACAGAAAATTATCTGATTGTGGCAAATCTGGCGCAAGTCCAGCAAAACTTTGGTCTCCGCCCCTATCAGGTGTGGTTGAAAACCGATGGAAGTTCCCGATTCATTTATGATTATGCGAAGAAAAATAATATTACCTATACAACATTTGAAGATGCTTCTGCCCAAAAAGTGGAAGTGAAAAATGATGCTTTATTCCAGGGAACCAATGGAATTCTCACCATGAGTTTTATCATTATTTTGATTTTATGTTGTACCGGATTCCTGATTTACTGGATATTGTCCATTCGCCAGAGAGAATTGCTTTTTGGTGTCTTTCGTGCCATGGGTATGTCCAAGGGCGAGATTATTCAAATGCTAATCAATGAGCAGATATTCAGTTCCGGTATTTCCATTATCATTGGAACCATAATCGGCCTTTTGGCATCCAAGATGTTTGTTCCGCTGGTACAGATTTTCTATGCGTCCACCGACCAGGCAATTCCATTGGAAGTTGTCAATGAGACGTTGGATATGGTTCGATTGTTTAGCATCATCGGCATTGTAATTATTGTTTGTATGGTTGTGCTTGGTAAGTTGATTTCGAAGATTAACATTTCTCAGGCATTGAAACTTGGCGAAGATTAAGGGAGGACAGCGATGGAAAATATTTTAATGACACAGGGAATTAAACAGGCATTTCCAATTGGCTCCGGTGGAGAGTTTGTAGTCTTGCATGATATCAATATTCAGATTCCCAAAGGAAAACTTACGATGCTTCGCGGGCGCTCCGGTTCCGGAAAGACAACGCTTATGAATATTTTGAGTGCGTTGGATTATCCCAAAGAAGGGTCGGTGGTCTTTGAAGGAGAAGCACTGGAACAGATGAATGACCATCAGCGGGAAGAATTTCGCAAAAATCATGTGGGATTTGTCTTTCAGTCGGTGGCATTGATTCCCATGATGACAGCCTTTGAAAATGTGGAATTTTTGCTCCGTCTGGCGAAATATCCCGGCAATAAGCGGGCAAGAGCGGAAGAATGCCTGAAATTGGTGGGATTGGGACAGCGTATGCATCATATGCCCCAGGAATTATCCGGAGGAGAACAGCAGCGTGTGGCTATTGCCCGTGCTATTGCACACAAGCCCAAGATTATTTTTGCAGATGAACCGACGGCAGAGCTGGACACAGCTACCGGTCTTCAGGTTATGAAGATATTCAAAGAATTGATTGAAAAAGAAGAAGTAACAATTGTTATGACAACTCATGATATGGGGTTGTTGGATATTGCAGATTGCATTTATCATTTGGAGGATGGTGAGATTGTTGATGAAAAATAAGAAAATAGATGCTGTCATGGAAAAAATAAATGATTTTCGTCATATCAACCGCCAGACATCCGGGGGAGTAAGTGTGGATGAAACCATGGATATTCCGGATGATGTGATGATAGAATGTGACGGTCTTGTTAAAATATACAAAACAAAAGACATCGAAGTGCTGGCTTTACAGGGACTGGATTTGACGGTAAAGCGAGGCGAATTGATGGCCATTATCGGAAATAGTGGAAGCGGAAAGTCTACCTTTCTTAATATGATAGGAGGATTGGACCGCCCATCTGCCGGGAAATTATATGTAGATGGAAAAAATCTGTTTCAGATGAATGAAGAGGAATTGGTGGAATACAAAAGAAGTACGGTGGGATTTGTGTGGCAGAATAATGCAAGAAATCTTCTTCCGTATCTGACTGCCTGGGAAAACGTAATGACCCCTATGCTGTTTATGAAAGATGGAAAGAGCGAGGCAGAAAAAAAACAGCGGGCAGAGGAACTCTTGGAATTGGTAGGTCTTTCCAAACGGAAAGATAATAAACTGAGTCAGCTGTCCGGAGGAGAGCAGCAGCGAGTAGCCATTGCCATTGCCCTTGCCAATGAACCTAAACTTCTGCTTGCCGACGAGCCTACCGGAGCCGTGGACCGAAAGACGGCGGATGATATTTTAGATATGTTCCGCAAACTCAATGAGCAGTTGGGAATTACCATTGTTATCGTAACTCATGACAATGAGCTGGCATCCAAAGTTAATCGAGTGATTTCCATTCGGGATGGAAAAACCAGCAGTGAGCGTATTATGAAAAATGAATACAAAAATCGTCTGGAAGATATTTCTATCGAGTGGCAGCATGAAGAGGCACAGGAAGAATTTGTTGTGTTAGATCGTGCCGGAAGAATTCAGATTCCGTCGGAATTGCTCAAAGAAATGGGGATGAATGGAAATAAAGTAAAAGTTGAATTTGTGGATGGTAAAATTGTTATTGAAAAACCCGAAGAATAATGCTACACTAGTACTGTTAAAAGAAAAAGACAGGAAAATGAAGTGAATGGAGACGGTGTTTTATGAGTGGAAGACGAGAATATAGAAAACGACAATGGCGACGAAGACAGTCCAGAAAATTAGAACTTTTATTGAAAGGTTCCATGATTGCAGCAGTTGTGCTTGTTCTTGTTTTGATTGGTATTAAGGTTGCCTCCACTGTACAAAGTCGCAATGAGCAAAAAAGAGCGGAAGAAGCTTTGAATCAACAGCAGGAGAAGATGGTAGAGACACCTCTGGTAGAGGAGCCAACACCTCCGCCTACACCAGTGCCCAAAGATAAAGCGGTGGCATTGACATTTGACGATGGACCTTCTCGGGACAATGACGGAAAAATCATTGAGACGCTCCAGGCAAATGGAGCTCACGCTACCTTTTTTGTGTTGGGAAATCGTGCCCGGGTGGATGGTGATATTATGCAAATGATAACGGGTGCCGGATGTGAGATTGCCAGTCACTCCTGGGATCATCCACAACTTAGTAAGATAAAATGGAAAAAAGTGAAAAGTCAGTTAAAGCGGACGGATGATATTGTGGCAAAACTTTTGAACGGGTATCAGATTACCCTGCTTCGTCCTCCTTATGGTTCCATTAGCAAGACCATGCGAAAGAAAATCGATAAGCCAATGATTTTGTGGAGCTTGGATACCTTGGACTGGAAAACCCGCAATGCGAAAAAAATATTCAACGGTGTGAAAAAAGAAGTCAAAGATGGGGATATCATTTTGATGCATGATATTCATCCGGAGACGGCGGAGGCCTTGACGAAGATTGTTCCGTGGCTTTCCGAACAAGGATATGATATGTTGACCGTCAGTGAACTGATGGAACGCAAAGGAAAAAAACTGGAGGCAGGAAAAGCCTATCTGGATGCAAATTAATATTGGAAATGAATGTGGAGTTCTCTGAATTTTTCGGGAACTCCGCTTGTGGTGAAACAAAAAATAGAACAATACAGAAATGAGGTAATAAGACAATGAAACCATTTATGGATGAAGATTTTATTCTTTCAACCGAGACAGCTAAGAAACTTTATCATGAATATGCTGAAACGACTCCGGTTTTGGATTACCATTGCCATCTGGAACCCAAAGAAATTGCCGAAGACCGTATGTTTAAAAATATAACGGAATTGTGGCTTGGAGGAGATCATTACAAATGGAGAATCATGCGCTCCAATGGAGTGTCGGAAAAATATATTACGGGAGATGCCAGTGATGAAGAAAAATTTCATGCATTTGCCAAAGCATTACCAAAGGCAATTGGAAATCCCATGTATCACTGGTGTCATTTGGAATTGCAACGATATTTTGGGATTCAGGATACTTTGAGTGAAAAAAACTGGAAGGAAATCTACAATGCCTGTAATGAAAAACTACAGTCGCCGGAAATGTCTGCCAAAAATCTGATTCGCATGTCCAACGTGACCCTGGTATGCACCACTGATGACCCTATCGATGATTTACATTATCATCAGCAAATAAAAGCAGATAAAGATTTTGAAGTTCAGGTACTGCCGGCATGGCGCCCGGATTTGATTATGTGTCCGGAAAAAGAAGATTTTCTTTCTTATGTGCAAAAACTGTCAGAAGTCAGCGATGTGGATATTACGGGATTTGATTCCTTGAAGGAAGCTTTGATTCAACGTTTGGACTATTTTGTGGACAATGGTTGTCTGATTACAGACCATGGATTGGATTATCCGCAATTCCGTCCGATACCGGAGGAGGAAATGGATATTCTGGTACGGCGCTGTCTTTCCGGGGAGCATCTGGAACTGGAAGAACTTCTTCAATACAAAACCATGCTGATGCTGTTCTTAGGAAAAGAATATGCCAAGAGAAATCTGGCAATGCAGCTTCATTATGGAGCCAAGAGAGAAAATAATGAAATCGTTTACAAAAGTGCCGGGGCCAATGCCGGAATCGATTGTATCAATGAAAAGGGATTTAGTGCGGAAGTGGCGGATTTCCTCAATGCTCTCAGCAAGACCGGAGAATTGCCAAAGACCATTTTGTATTCTCTTAATCCGGTGGACAATGCTGTGATTGGCACGATGTTGGGATGTTTCCAAAATGAAGATGCGGTTGGAAAGATTCAACAGGGTTCCGCTTGGTGGTTTAATGACCACAAATATGGCATGACACAGCAGATTACCTCTCTTGCCAGTCTGGGCCTTTTAGGAAACTTTATCGGAATGCTGACGGATTCCAGAAGCTTTGTATCTTATCCAAGACATGAATATTTCCGTCGTATTTTGTGCGATTTCATCGGAAAACTTGTGGAGAATGGAGAATATCCACAGGATTATGAAGTGCTTGGTGAGATGGTAAAAAATATTTCGTATTATAATGCAGTGAATTATTTTGGATTTGATTTATAATAGTGCATTCCATGAGATGGGTAAATTGGAAAGGAGAGAATGATGACATTTACATTAGTAGGAGATAAAGCAGCAGAGATATGGATTGATAAAGGGGGTTCCGATTATAAGGGACTTTCCCATGTGGCAAAGATTCTTTCTTCGGATATCAAAATGGTGACAGACAAAGAGCCTCAGATTGTCTCTGAGATAAATCAGGAGCCTCAGATTGTTGTAGCCACCAAGGGAACCTCTGATTTAATCGCACAATGGGAAAAAGAGGAAAAGATTGATCTGGCACCATTGGAAGGAAAGCGAGAGGTTTTCTCCCTTCAATTTGTCCGGGTTGATAATGTTCCCAAACTGGTTATCGTGGGAACAGAAACCATTGCAACATTGTATGGAATGTATTATATTTCAGAAAAAATAGGAGTTTCGCCTTGGGTATACTGGGCAGATGTGATTCCGGCAAAGAAGGAAACCATTGAATTCGATGATTCTATTTGTACGGTATCCAAGGAGCCTTCGGTGAAATATCGTGGATTCTTTATGAATGACGAATGGCCCTCTTTGGGGAACTTTGTCATGAATACCTTTGGCGATTTCAACGAATTCTTCTATGAGAAAGTCTTTGATTTGCTTCTTCGTCTAAAAGGAAATTATTTCTGGCCGGCAATGTGGTCTGCCTCCCTTCCACTGGATGGCTCGGAGGATCCGCTTGCAATTTTAAAATTGGGAACCGAGCTTGGTATCACCATCGGACAATCCCATCATGAGCCATTAACCCGTGCCAGCGAAGAATGGGACAAGGTAAAAAGCGATACCAACAATGTGGGATATGGAAAAGATTGGAATTATTACACCAACAAAGAAGGTCTTTATCGCTATTGGGAAGATGGAATGAAGCGAGATAAGGACTTCAAGCATATGATTACCATCGGAATGCGAGGAGAACGCGATACGATGATGTTGGGTGAAGATTCCAGTATTCAGGAAAATGTGGAATTGCTTCGCGAAATTATTACGGATCAAAATAAAATTATCAAAGATACCGGTTGTGACCACATGCCGAAGATGTTGGCATTGTACAAAGAGGTGGAAGGATTTTATTATGGTGGAAATGGTGTCAAAGGACTGCGTTCCTGGGACGGCCTGGACGATACGATTTTACTCCTTTCCGATGACAATTTTGGAAATGTAAGAACGCTGCCAACCAAGGATTTGAAGGATCGTAATCCGGGCTGGGGCTTGTATTATCATTTTGATTACCATGGTGCCCCGATTTCCTATGAGTGGGTAAATTCTACCCCATTGCCAAAAGTATGGGAGCAGGTAACTATGGCATATGAATATGGTATCCGGGATTTGTGGATTGTGAATGTTGGAGATATTCGCCCGGATGAACTTCCATTATCTTACTTTATGGCACTGGCCTATGATTTTGAATCCATGGGTACCGGGCATGCCAATCAAACTGATGCCTTTCTTGCTTCCTGGGTGGAGCAGCAATTTGGTGCCCATATCAAAGAGGAAGAAACCAAAAAAGAAATTGCGGATGTGTTGCGTGAGTATGCAAGAATTCATGGCATGCGCAGACCGGAGGCCATGAATCCTCAGGTATATCATGTGGCCCATGATGATGAAACAAAACGAATGATTACACGTTGTACCAACTTGATGAAAAAGGCAGAGGAATTGCAGACGAAGATTCCGGAACTGTCCAAGGATGCCTTTTTCGGACTGGTATATTATCCGGCCGTGGCTGGGATGAATTTGCAGTTGATGAATTTGCATGCAGCATTGGCCAATTGGTATGCAAAATATGAATTAGCTGCAGCCAATACATATGATGCATTGGTAAAACAGGAGATTGAACGTGACCAGAAACTTACGGATTATTATAATAAAGAGATGGCAGGTGGCAAATGGGATGGAATGATGCTTTCTCCGCATGCATGTTTTGTGACATGGAATGATGAGGGATGGCACTATCCGGAAACCAACACCATTTGTATCAATACCAAGAGCAAAATGATGGTTCATGCAGAAAATGCCGATGATTTCGTGAACGAAGGAAACATTTCTTTACCGGAATTTACAGAGCTTGGAAATGAAACTTATCATATTGAAATTGCCAATGCTGGGGCAGTTCCATTTGACTACACGATTTTGGCAGAAGACGGAATATGTGTAAGTCAGACCGAGGGAAAAGTGGAAAATGGAATCGTGACGGTAGATGTCAGCATTGAGCGAAAAGAGCACGAGTCCTTTACCCGCACATTGACAATTTTAGGGGCAGATTGCAAGATAAATGTCACGGTAAACTATACGGCAGCAGTGGATGTTCCGGAAGGAACCTTTATCCAGCGAGATGGAATTGTATCGATGGAAGCCGGACATTTTGCCTCCAAAGAGGCATTTGAAGGATATGAGTTTGAAGAATTGAAAGCCTATGGAAAAACTTTATCTTCTATGAAAATATATCCGTCAGATCGTAACTTTGAGGAAATCGGAGAAGCTCCGTCTTTGACCTATGGAGTCTATGTGAAAGAAGCAGGAACCTATAGTCTGAAAGCCATTACGGCACCAAGCAACAACCTGGAGGATGGTCGCACCATGCGGTATGCTGTGAAAGTGGACGACGGCAGCTTGCAAGTTGGAGATACCATTCCGGAAAAAGATTATAATATCGGTGGTGGTCCATGGGAAGAAAAATCCTGGTCCATGGGAGTTTTGAATAACTGCCATTATGGAATTACCACCCATGAATTAAAAGCCGGCTATAATGAAATTCATTTTTATGGAGTGGAAGCCGGATTGGTTTTGCAGAAACTGGTATTGTACCGTGACCAACTTCCTGAGTCCTATCTTGGACCACAGGAAAGTCCACAGGCATAAATTGATTTACAAAAATTTGTACGACAAAGAATGCCAACCAAAACCATGTTATTACGGATTTATCAATCCGGGAATTGAGGCGGTTAATAAAAAATAAATAAAACCAGGAGGATTTGTTATGGCTGAAAAATGTATTGAGCTAAAAGGAATCACCAAAGCATTTGACGGACAAATCGTTCTAGATCATATGAATCTCGATATTCATGAGAATGAATTTGTAACCTTGCTTGGACCAAGTGGATGTGGAAAGACAACAACTTTGCGAATTATGGGAGGCTTTGAGACGGCAGACGAAGGACAGGTTCTGCTTTATGGCAATGACATCGCCCGTGTGCCGGCAAACAAACGACCCATCAATACGGTATTTCAAAAATATGCGCTGTTTTCTCACATGAATATCGAGGAAAATATTGCATTTGGATTAAAAATCAAGAAAAAATCGAAAGAGTATATTCGTGATAAGATAAAATATGCATTGAAATTGGTAAATCTGGATGGCTATGAGAAAAGAATGCCGGATTCCCTCAGTGGAGGTCAGCAGCAGCGAATTGCCATCGCACGTGCTATTGTGAATGAACCCAAGATATTATTGCTGGATGAGCCTTTGGGAGCCCTGGATTTGAAAATGCGTCAGGGGATGCAGTATGAACTTATTCGTCTCAAAGAAGAATTGGGTATCACCTTTGTATATGTTACCCATGATCAGGAAGAGGCATTGACTATGTCCGATACCATTGTGGTGATGAACCAAGGCTATATTCAGCAGATTGGAACGCCGGAGGATATCTATAATGAACCACAAAATGCCTTTGTGGCAGATTTTATCGGGGAGAGCAATATTCTTTCCGCTACGATGGTTCGAGATCGTCTGGTAAATATCCAGGGACAGAATTTTGAATGTGTGGACGTGGGCTTCGGGGAAAATAAACCGGTGGATGTGGTGATTCGTCCGGAGGATATGATACTTGTACCACCGGAGAAAGGTACCATCCGTGCGAGAGTAAAATCCCTTGTTTTCAAGGGAGTGCACTATGAAATGGAGATGGAAGCCCTTGGATTTACCTGGCTGGTACATAGCACCAGTCTTGCAGAAGTGGGAAGCGAAGTGGGTCTGTTTATTGATCCCTTTAACATCCAGATTATGCACAAACCCGAAAATGAGGCAGAGGAGGCGTTTGCTGGTGAATGAGAATAAAATGACCAGACGGCTCTCTTATCCCTATGTCGTTTGGATGGCAATCTTTGTCATTGTGCCATTGATTATCGTCTGCATTTACGGATTGACCGACAGCAATGGCTCTTTTACATTGGAAAATGTGAAAAGCATTGCCGAACCGGTACATTTGAAAGCCTTATTTTTGTCACTCAAATTATCTATCATAAGTACCATCTTATGTTTTGTCCTTTCTTTGCCCTTGGCATTGATTATTCGTGGACTTCATTTAAAAAGCAGTGGATTTATCATATTTATCTTCATATTGCCGATGTGGATGAATTTTTTGCTTCGAACCATTGCGTGGCAGTCCCTTTTGGAAAAAACGGGAGTTATCAATACGTTCCTTCAATTTTTAGGGCTGCCAAAACAAAATTTAATCAATACGGAAGGGGCCATTATCCTGGGTATGATTTACAATTTTTTGCCCTTTATGGTTCTTCCCATCTATAATTCTCTTGTTAAAATTCCTCAGGATACCTTTGATGCGGCAAAGGACCTGGGAGCAAATTGGGGGCAGACCTTGTGGCATATTACATTGCCACAGATATTGCCGGGAATTGTCAGTGGGATTACCATGGTGTTTGTTCCCTCTATGACAACCTTTGTAATCTCCAATTTGCTCGGGGGAGCCAAGATTAATTTAATTGGAAATGTGATTGAACAGGAATTTACCACTGCCAATAACTGGTATGGTGGAGCCGGATTATCCATTGTCCTCATGATATTGATTCTTGGAAGTATGGCAATCATGTCCCACTTTGACAAGGACGGAGAGGGGGCTGCAATATGGTAGGAAAAGCAATTGCAAAAATCAGTGGAAAAATCTACCTGATTTTGATTTTTATTTTTTTATATGCGCCCATTGCCACGTTGATTGTATTATCCTTTAATGAATCAAGATTTCGGGGAAAATGGGGAGGCTTTAGCCTGAAATGGTATGAGAGTCTCTTTTCCTCCAAAGATATTATGGAGGCTCTTTGGACGACGTTATTGCTGGCCTTTTTGTCCGCTTTGATTGCCACAATTCTTGGAACCATGGTTTCTTTTGCCATGGACCGGATGAAAAAACTGCCACGGATGATATTGATGACAGTAACCAATATTCCGATGTTAAATGCAGATATTGTAACCGGAATTTCCTTGATGCTTTTGTTTATTGCCCTTCGTTATAAAATGGGATTTAGCAGTGTATTGATGGCCCATATTACGTTTAATCTGCCCTATGTGGTACTAAGTGTTTTGCCTAAATTAAAGCAGATTAATAAAAGTGTATTTGAGGCAGCATTAGACTTAGGGGCAAGTCCGCGGTATGCCTTTATAAAAGTGGTATTTCCGGATATTTTACCGGGTATTCTCACGGGTTTTTTGTTGTCATTTACCATGTCATTGGATGACTTTATTATTACACATTTTACCAAAGGCGTGGGGATGGATACCTTGTCAACAAAAATCTATGCCGAAGTGCGAAAGGGCATCAAACCTGAGATTTATGCTCTTTCAAGCATTCTATTTGCAGCAATATTTATTATATTAATTTGTATCAATCGAAAAAAGAAAGTAGAGGAAAATAGATGAAAAATAAGATGAAAAAAGTGATGGCATTGACTCTGGCAACGATGGTATTTGTAACTGGTTTGACAGCCTGTGGGACAGGAGAAAATCAGACGGCAGATGCCGGCGAATTATATATCTATAACTGGGGGGAATATTTCTCTCCGGATGCTTTGGAGCAATTTGAAGAAGAAACCGGTATTCGGGTGACTTATGATGAGTTTGAAACCAATGAGGTAATGTATCCTATTATTTCCAATGGTGCTGCTTCTTATGATTTGGTCTGCCCATCGGATTATATGGTGCAGCGAATGATTGGGGAGGACTTATTGGAAGAGATAAATCTTGACAATGTGCCCAATTTGAAATATGTGGATAGCCAATATATAGAGGCCAGCAAAGAATTTGATCCGGGAAATAAATATAGTATCCCGTATCTTTGGGGAACTGTCGGCATATTATACAATAAAACCATGGTAAAGGAGCCGGTAGACAGCTGGGCAATTTTATGGGATACCAAATATAAAGACAATGTATTGATGCAAAAAAGTGTCCGGGACGCTTTTGGAATCACTCTGAAATATCTTGGATATTCCCTGAACAGTACCGATGAAAAACAACTGGAGGAAGCAAAACAAAAGTTGATTGAGCAAAAAAAATCCGGAGTTGTACAGGCTTATGTTGTGGATGAAGTGAGAGACAAGATGATTGGAAATGAGGCGGCAATCGGTGTGATTTATTCGGGTGAAGCTTTGACCTGTCAGGAGGAAAATCCGGATTTGGAATATGTGATTCCGAAAGAGGGAAGTAATTTGTGGATTGATTCCTGGGTTATTCCGAAAGGGGCAAAGAATAAGGAAAATGCAGAGAAATTTTTGAATTTCCTCTGTAAACCGGAAATTGCCAAGATGAATTTTGACTATATTACCTATTCGATTCCGAATGAAGAAGGACGCAAATTGATTGAAGACGAGTCCTATAGAGAAAGCCAAATTGCATTCCCTGACTGGGATTCTTTGACCAATTGCGAGACATTTAAATATCTGGGAAATGAAGTTGACAAAATGTATAATGATAAATGGAAGGAGATTATGGCACAATGAAAGTAATGCTTATCAATGGGAGTGCAAAAGAAAAAGGATGCACCTATACCGCCCTTAGTGAAGTGGAACGGGGATTGAAAGAAAGTGGCATAGAGACGGAGATGATTTTTCTCGGAGTCAAACCACTGCCGGATTGTATGGGATGTGGAAAATGTCGGGAAACCGGAGAGTGTGTATTTCAGGATATCGTCAATGAAATCGTGGAGAAAGCAAAAACCTGTGATGGTTTTGTATTTGGTTCTCCGGTATATTATGCTCATCCGAGTGGAAGACTTTTATCTGCCTTGGACCGTATCTTTTATTCCGGCAGCAAAGAGTTTGCTTTTAAGCCGGGGGCAGCGGTGGTAAGTGCAAGACGTGGCGGTACAACAGCTGCATTAGAGGCCATTCAGAAGCATTTCTCCATCAATCAGATGCCCATTGTGACATCCAATTATTGGAGTATGGTACATGGAAATACTCCGGAAGAAGTCAGACAGGATAGAGAAGGCATGCGAACCATGTATAATCTTGGACGGAATATGGCATGGATGCTCTCTTGCATTCAAGCAGGACCGGAGCACCCGCAAAATGAAAAAGAGAGTACCAATTTTATACGATAAACCCTCGTTGACGAAAGGGATAAGAGTCGCTATAATGAAAGTAGTATACAAAGAGAAAGCAGTTATGTGAAGAAGGGAGAATTGTTATGTACACAGTAGATTTGCAGGATTGCATTGATAAGATGAATCTAGAATGTCTGACACCGGAAGTGGATATTTCCAATATTAAAATTTCACAGTCGGATATCAATCGTCCGGCACTTCAGTTGGCTGGATTTTTTGACTATTTTGACCATCATCGGGTTCAAATCATCGGTCATGTGGAAAATACTTATATGGAAAAGCAGGGAATTGAATACAGCATAGAAATGATGGGGCGTATTATGTCCTATAAGGTGCCCTGCATTGTTTACTGTCGTGACATGGATGTTCCGGAGGCCATTCTCGAAGTGGCAAGGAAAGCCGGTGTACCGATTTTGCGTACGGACCAGACCACCTCTTCCTTTTCTTCGGAATTAAACCGCTGGCTGAAAGTGGAATTGGCACCCCGCATTAGTATTCACGGCGTTTTGGTGGATATATACGGGGAAGGTGTGTTAATCACCGGTGAAAGTGGCATTGGTAAAAGTGAAGTGGCACTGGAATTGATTCATCGCGGACATCGTCTGGTATCGGATGATGTGGTTGAGATTAAAAAAGTGAGCGATGCCACATTGATTGGAACCGCTCCGGATATCACCCGACATTTTATCGAGCTTCGCGGTATCGGAATTATCGATGCCAAAGCCCTGTTTGGTGTGGAAAGTGTAAAAAATACCCAATCCATTGATTTGGTTATCAAATTGGAAGAGTGGGATAAAGAGCAGGATTATGACCGCATGGGACTGGAAGAAAATTATATCGAGTATCTTGGAAATAAAGTGGTTTGCCACTCCATTCCCATTCGACCGGGACGTAATCTTGCCATTATATGTGAGTCGGCAGCCGTTAATTTCCGTCAGAAAAAGATGGGTTATAATGCGGCAAAAGAGTTGTACAATCGTGTTACGGCAAGATTGCCGGAAGAATAAACCAAGAATGGTCTGCAAGGAGGAAAGTCATGGAAAAGTTTTACATTGGTGTAGATGTCGGTGGAACATCCATTAAAATGGGAATGTTTTCCCATACAGGTGAATTGC
Organism: Eubacterium sp.; assembly: GCA_022769325.1. Taxonomy (GTDB): domain Bacteria; phylum Bacillota; class Clostridia; order Lachnospirales; family Lachnospiraceae; genus Eubacterium_F. The sequence goes on from JALEKC010000031.1 coordinate 28,042, forward strand.
TGGAAAAATGGGAAATTCCTACCCGGGTGGATGAGGATGAGGATACGGACCGCATTTTGCCGGATATTGCGGAAAGCATTGAGAAAAAGAGAGCAGAAAAAAATGGAAATATCGTGGGAATTGGTCTGGGAATTCCAGGACCGGTGACAAATGATGGGGTCGTTTTGAAATGTGCCAATATCCATTGGCCGGTATTTAATGTCAAAGAAAAATTGTTTGATTTGACAGGAGTTGCCAATATTCGGGTTGGCAATGATGCCAATGTAGCTGCCCTGGGGGAAATGTGGAAAGGCGGTGGTCGCGGTTATGACAGCATTGTCATGGTAACACTGGGAACCGGTGTGGGAGGCGGTGTTATCCTTGGAGGAAAGATTTTGACCGGAACCCAAGGAGCTGCGGGAGAAATCGGACACTTGACGGTGGAATATGGAGAAGAGGAAACATGTAATTGCGGAAAAAAAGGCTGCCTCGAGCAATATGCCTCGGCTACCGGAATTGTCCGTATGGCCCAAAAACAAATGTCACCCCAGTCTTCTTTGGCAAAGTTAGAAGAAGTGACAGCAAAGGATATTTTTGATGCGGCCAAAGCCGGAGATGAATATGCACTTCATGTGGTGGATGAATTTGCACGCTATCTGGGAGTAGCCCTTGCCAATGTGGCACAGATTCTTGATCCGGAAGCTTTTGTCATCGGTGGCGGAGTGGCACGGGCCGGAAGTATTATCACAGAAAAAGTAGATAAATATTATGATGAAAATGTGATGTTTGCCCTGCGTGACAAACAATTTCACTTAGCAGAATTAGGAAATGATGCCGGCATTTACGGTGCTGTGCGGATGGTGCTATAAGAAAGGAATCAAAACATTGATACAATTAAAAGAGGGAGAGCTTCTTCGCAATCATACTACCTTTCGCATCGGTGGTGCGGCCAAATACTATGCCTTGCCGAAAAATGCGGAAGAAATTATGGAAGCCATTGATTTTGCAATTGTAAAGGGACTGCCATATTATATTTTAGGAAAAGGAAGTAATGTTCTTTTTCCGGATAAAGGGTATCCGGGAGTCATCATCGAAGTGGGAAAAGCCATGGAAAAGATGGAAAAAACCGGAGAAGAGGAAATTCGTGCCCAGGCAGGTGTTTCCTTAAGTGCCTTAAGTACCTTTGCAGCCAAAGAAGGGCTGTCGGGTCTGGAATTTGCCAGTGGAATCCCGGGGACTTTAGGTGGGGCCATAACCATGAATGCCGGTGCCTATGGCGGAGAAATCAAGGACTGTCTCACGAAGGCAAGGGTAATGGATGAAGACGGAAATATACGTTGGCTTACAACAGAGGAACTGCAATTGGGATATCGGAGCAGTTTGATTCAGAAAAAATCCTATATTGTACTGGAAGGTGTATTTCGCTTGAACCCTGGAAAGACCGAAGAAATTCAAGAAAAAATGAAAGAATTGAATGCCAGGAGAAGAGACAAGCAACCATTGGAATATCCAAGTGCCGGAAGTACCTTTAAACGTCCGGAAGGATATTTTGCCGGGAAATTGATTGAAGATGCCGGGCTTCGAGGATACCGGGTAGGAGATGCCCAGGTGTCGGAAAAGCACTGTGGCTTTGTGATAAATCGGGGAGAGGCAACCTGTGAGGAGGTTCTTCAATGTATCCGTGATGTACAGGAAAAAGTACAGGAACAATTTGGAGTATTGCTGGAACCGGAGATACGCATTATTGACTGAGAAAAGAAAGGAGGGCGAAGATGAGATTTGTTATAGTAACGGGTATGAGTGGAGCAGGTCGTTCTTCTGCCATGCGCATTTTGGAAGACGATGGATATTTTTGTGTAGACAATTTGCCGGTATCCCTTCTGCCCACCTTCATGGAACTGACAAAAAATTCCAGTGAGCAGATAGAAAAAGTTGCTCTGGGACTGGATATTCGCGTGGGAGAAGAAGTACTTCGAGAGACGGCAAGTGTGCTTCGTTCCCTAAAAGCCAAGGGGTACGAATTTGAAATTTTGTTTTTTGAGGCAAGTACACCGGTTTTGGTGAAAAGATATAAAGAAACCAGACGGCTGCATCCTCTTGCAAAGGGAGGGCGAATTGACTCCGGCATAGAAGATGAGCGGGAATTGCTGATTGAATTAAAGAGCAGTGCAGATTATATTATAGATACCAGCACTCTTTTAATTCGGGATTTAAAACAGGAACTGGAGCGTATTTTTGAAGAAGACCATTCCTGCAATTTCTATCTGACCTTTGTATCCTTTGGGTTCAAATATGGAATTCCAACGGATGCCGACCTGGTTTTTGATGTGCGCTTTTTGCCCAATCCCTTTTATATCGATGAATTGAAACCATTGACAGGGAATGACAGTCCGGTTTTTGACTATGTCATGAACAGTGATACGGCAAAAACATTTTTATCCAAATTGAAAGATATGTTGGATTTTTTGATTCCCAACTATATCACCGAAGGAAAAAATCAATTGGTGATTGCCATTGGTTGTACCGGGGGAAAACATCGTTCGGTAACGCTGACCAATGCCATCTATGAAAAGTTTGAAAATTCCCATTATGGATGTAAAAAAGAACACCGAGATATTGAGAAGGACAGGTTGAGAAATATATGTCGTTTTCCAGAAAAGTAAAAGAAGAACTTGCCGGTCAGATAAGCCGGGCGAGACATTGTCAAATCGCTGAACTAGCAGCACTTTTTTCCTGCTGTGGTCATGTGGTCCCACAGGATGAGCGAAACTTTTTCGTAAAATTTGTCACAGAAAACTTGACAGTTGCGAAAAAATATTTTATCTTAGTTAAGAAAGCATTTCATTTTGATATTGAGTTGTCGGTGCGAGGGCATCAATATCTCATATACATACTGGAACCGGAGGATGCATTGGTTTTTTTGCAGGCCTTGAAGATTTTTGAGGGCAAGGCTCTTGTCCATGAATTGGTCATTCAAAGAAACTGCTGTAAACGTGCATTTGTCCGGGGTATTTTTCTGGCTTGTGGTTCTGTGACGGACCCGGAGCGTGGATATCATCTTGAAATGGCAGTAGGCACGGTAAGAAAGGCAGAAGAATTGGTGAAGATTCTGGCTGATTTTCAAATTCCGGCAAAAGTGGTGGAACGGAAGAAAAACTATATTGTGTATATAAAGGAAGGGGCGCTTATCGTAGATTTACTCAATGTGATGGAAGCTCACGTGGCATTGATGGATTTTGAAAATGTCCGGATTTTGAAGGAGATGCGAAATTCTATTAATCGTCAGGTAAATTGTGAAACTGCCAATATCAAAAAGACAGTATCAGCAGCCACCAGACAGATTGAGGATATACGATATATCAAAGAAACATTAGGTTTTGGGACGCTTCCCAAAGGATTGGCAGATATAGCTAAACTCCGATTGGAATATGCAGAGGTATCACTAAAGGAGCTTGGAGAAATGTTAGATCCGCCCATTGGGAAATCCGGTGTCAATCATCGGCTTCGAAAGTTGAGCAGTATTGCAGAGGATTTAAGACAACGTCAGTAAGAAAGCCAGGAGGAAAAAAAGTAAAATGATTGTGAAAAATGTTGAAGTGAAAGCAACCGATAACGGAGCACATTTGATTGCCATGCTTGTGCAGCTGGCAAGTCAGTTTAAAAGTAAGATTAATATTAAAAAGGATGACAAAATGGTAAATGCCAAGAGCATCATGGGAATGATGGCAATTGGTTTGACACCGGGACAGAGCATTGAAGTAAATATTGATGGCGAAGATGAAAATGCTGCGATAGAAAGCATTGAAAATTATCTTCAAGGAAAATAATAGAGAAACCAATAGCCTCTTCCCCTTATTGGAGAAGAGGCTATTACTATTTTGAGAAGGATGAAGAATGGAGGGAGAGCATGGCAAAGGTTCCATTTACGCACCTTCATGTGCATACGGAATATAGTTTGCTGGATGGTGCCAGTAAAATTGATGAGCTGGTGACTCGGACAAAAGAATTGGGGATGGACAGCATTGCCATTACCGATCACGGTGTGATGTATGGCGTGGTGGACTTTTATCGTGCTGCCCATGCAGCGGGTATAAAACCGATTATCGGATGTGAGGTATATGTTTCCCCAGGTTCCCGTTTCGAACGGGAAGTCGGACAGGGAGAAGAGCGCTACAACCATTTGGTGCTTTTGGCAGAAACTGATCAGGGATATAGTAATTTAATGAAAATTGTTTCCCGCGGATTTACGGAAGGATTTTATTATAAGCCGCGAGTGGATTATGAAGTGCTGGAAATGTTTCATGAGGGAATCATCGCTCTTAGTGCCTGTCTGGCAGGAGCCGTTGCATCCCGCCTG
>JALEKC010000036.1 GCA_022769325.1 Eubacterium sp.
CCCGCTGCATTTCCTTTTCATGCCTTTTTTTCGGCACATAAATCGGTTGCATGGTGCGAGGGTCGAGGCCGGTATAATACATACAGGTAGATATGGTCGCGGGTGTGGGATAAAAATCCTGAACCTGCTCCGGCATATAACCCAAGTCTCTTACATATTCTGCCAGTTCAATCGCCTCTTTTAAGGTGGAGCCGGGATGGGAAGACATCAAATACGGCACTGCATATTGCTCTTTTCCCGTAAGTCGATTTACTTTGGCATATCGTTTTAAAAATTGTTCGTATACTTTGTTTTTCGGTTTTCCCATAGCTGCTAAAACCTTATCCGATACATGTTCCGGTGCTACACGAAGCTGACCGCTGATATGATATTCACACAATTCTTTTAAAAAGGTGTCCTTGGAATCTGCCATGACGTAATCAAATCGAATTCCAGAACGCACAAAAACCTTTTTTACTTTCGGAATTTTCCGGAGTTTTCGAAGAAGGTTTACATAATCACTGTGATCCACCTTCATATTGGCACAAGGCTTGGGAAACAGGCATTGTTTTTTCTGACAGACACCATGGGTCATCTGCTTTTCACAGGAAGCCTTTCGGAAATTTCCAGTAGGCCCTCCCACATCATGAATATAGCCCTTAAACTCCGGATCTTTTGTCATTTCCTTCGCCTCACGGATAATGGACTCATGGCTTCTAGCCTGCACAATTCGCCCCTGATGAAACGTGAGGGCACAAAAACTGCAGCCTCCAAAACATCCACGACAACTTGTGAGACTGAATTTTATTTCCCGGATGGCAGGAACACCCCCTTGCTTTTTATAACTAGGATGATACGTTCCCATATACGGATAGTCATAAATATCATCCATTTCCTGCGTGGTAAGAGGCTTGGCCGGCGGATTTTGCACAACCAGAACCTTTCCCGGATATTTTTCCACCAATGTCTTTGCTGTAAAGGGATCCGTATTCTCATATTGCTTCATAAATCCTTCTGCATATTTTTTCTTATCTGCTACGGTTTCTTCAAAGGAAGGTAATTCGATGCTGTCATAAATATCGGCCCCTTCTTTGGTTCGATATACGGTCCCTGCAATATAAGTAATGTCTTTGACATCCATGCCACTATTCAGTGCATCTGCAATTTCCAATATGCTATGTTCCCCCATTCCATAGGAAATCAAATCCGCCCCCGCATCAAGTAAAATGGATCGTTTGACTTTGTCCGACCAATAATCATAATGGGACAGACGACGGAGACTGGCTTCAATCCCTCCAAGAATAATAGGCACATCTTTGTAGGTTTTGCGAATCAAATTGGAATATACCACAGTGGCATAATCCGGTCGTTTTCCCGCCACTCCCCCAGGTGAATAAGCATCCTGGTGACGGCGTTTTTTGTTTACCGTGTAATGATTTACCATAGAATCCATATTCCCACTGCATACCAAAAATGCCAGACGTGGCCTGCCAAGGACGGTAATGCTTTTGTCCTCTTTCCAATCCGGCTGGGATATGAATCCCACTTTGTATCCATAGGCTTCCAGGTGCCTGCTGATAATTGCGGGGCCAAAGGAAGAATGGTCCACATAGGCATCACCGATGACAAATACAAAATCACACTGCTCCCAACCTCGCTCTTTCATTTCTTTTTCGCTCATGGGCAAAAATGCTTTATCCATATATTTCCTCCTCAAATACAAAAGGCCAGACTCGCTCTGACCTCTTGTATTTGAACTACATTCGTTTTATTTTAATGATTCAACTGCTGCCTTTTCGATAGGAAGTCCTTCCTTATAGCGGTTGATAAATTCATCAAAGCCCTTTACATCCACTGCATCCGGTTTTTCTTCCACTCCTTCATTGCCAGCAAATACTTCTTTTTCAAGAAATTCATCCAGCGTCTGGTTCTCTTTGCCATTTTTCATATAGGCAGCTAAAAGAGCGATGCCCCAAGCACCACCTTCTCCAGCTGTTTCCATAACAGATACCGGAGCATTCATGGCTGCTGCCATAATCTTCTGGCCAACCCCTTTGGTCTTAAACAAACCACCGTGTCCAAGAATCCGATCCACTTTGACGCCTTCTTCTTTCAACAGAATGTCAAGTCCTACTTTTAATGCACCAAGAGCAGTAAACAAATGAACACGCATAAAGTTAGCAAGGTTAAATTTGCTATCCGGGGTGCGGACAAACATCGGACGCCCTTCATTAAATCCGGTAATATGTTCACCGGAAAAATAGTTGTATGCCAAGAGACCACCGCCATCGGCATCTCCTTCCAAGGCCTTATTGTAAAGAGTTCCAAATAATTGGTCCATATCTACCGTCATGCCAAAACTCTCTGCAAACTCTTTGAACAAATTGACCCATGCATTAAGATCGGAAGTACAATTATTGCAATGTACCATGGCCACAAGATTTCCTGTAGGTGTGGTAACCAAATCAATCTCTTCATATACATTTTTCAATTCTTTTTCCAATACAATCATAGCAAAAACGGAAGTTCCGGCGGAAACATTTCCCGTACGCACAGCAACGCTGTTGGTAGCTGCCATACCCGTACCCGCATCTCCTTCCGGTGGGCAAAGTGGAATTCCAGCTTCCAGGTTGCCGGTAGGATCTAAAAGCTTAGCGCCTTCTTCCGTCAGCACCCCTGCTTTTTCTCCTGCCACCAGTACTTTCGGAAATATATCCCGCAATTTAAAAGAATATCCTTTTTTCGCTATTTCCTCATCAAAGATTTTTACCCGTTTTTCATCATAATCTTTAGTCTCACAATCCATCGGAAACATTCCCGATGCCTCGCCGATGCCAAGCACCTTTTCTCCGGTTAATTTCCAATGAATATATCCGGCAAGAGTTGTCTGGAAAGAGATATTTTTTACATGCTCTTCTCCATTTAACATCGCCTGATACAAATGAGCAATACTCCAACGCTGTGGAATATGATAAGAAAGCATTTTGGTTAGTTTTTCAGATGCCTCTTCCGTAATTGTATTTCGCCATGTACGGAAAGGAACAAGCAATGTGCCCGCCGCATCAAACACCATGTAACCATGCATCATAGCACTAAATCCTATGGCTCCAATCTTTTTCAATGTCACACCGTATTTTTCTTTTACATTTTTTGCCATCTTGGCAAAACTATCCTGAAGTCCTGCCCAGATATCTTCCAGGGAATATGTCCAGATGCCATCCTCCAAACGATTTTCCCAATCGTGACTTCCCGATGCAATCGGGGAATTATCCTCCGCAATCAAAACTGCTTTGATTCGTGTGGAACCAAATTCAATTCCTAATGATGTAGTGCCAGCCTCAATAGATGCCAGTATTTGCTGTGTCGTCAGACCCATGGCTGTCCATCCTCCTTTTCTCTTTTAGTCGTGTAATGTAAGTGATTTATTTTTCTTTAATGACGCCATCATTCCCTTTGCTACTTCTTCATAATATTTTTTGGAAGAAGTCGGATAGGTCAACTGAAAAGCAATCTCTCCGTTTTTAATAAAGACGTAGCAATACTGAATCGTATTTTTCCCCATCTTATAATTGTAACTGCATTCACTCTTCGTTGCTTTGACGACATTAATTTTTCGATTTTTCTTTGCGGTAGCTACCACAGTTTTTCCATTTCGCTTTTTATTTCCTCCGTAGGAATTCCAAATACTTGCCTTGGCTTTTCCATCCTTGGAAATCAATTTTGTACCATCTCCGGAGCTGTAATCTGCCCGCTGAAATGTAGTTGGATATTTTACCGTATAAGTAAAACGTGTATTTTTGTAAGTCGAATACTTAATCGCTGCTTTCGTATCCACAGTAGGTATGCTTACAAAAACAATTGCTGCTAACATCCATGCCATTACTTTTCTCATTATCCGTTTCATAATATCGACCTCCTTTATAGACTTTATCGGTTTTTTTTATAAAAAGTTTATACTTTTTCAATCTCTTTTAAAAATCTTGACGGAGTCTCCTCTTTTTGAAACCTCTGCTTCACATAGGATAGATGTAACTGTTCCCTGGCTCGTGTCATGGCCACATACATCAGCCGACGTTCTTCTTCAATCTGTCCATCTTCCAGGGATTTGCGATAGGGTATCATCCCTTCATTCACATCCGGGACGAATACGATGTCAAACTCAAGCCCCTTGGCGCTATGCATCGTCATCAACGCAACTCCCGGCTTTTCTTCCTGCATTTTATGACTTCCCTGGTTCTTTTTGCGCTCCTCTAATTGCTTTTCATATTCTTCGATATGGTCAAACCACTCCTGTGCAGAATCATATGCCGATGCATCTTCTCGTATCTCCTCCACCACTTCTGCCCAGTCTTTGACATTCACACCACGCTCTGCTGCATATTCGGAAAGAAAATTTTGATATCCTACTGTATGCATCAAATAATCGATGGCACTAAAGGGCGTCATTTGTTTCATGGCAAATAAATCATTTTGCAAATCATTGATTCGTTCACACATATAAGCCTTATCCCTGTAATAATCGTACAAATTGCCAAAACTAACCGGGTCGCTTGTAAATGCAGCCCGACTGAGATACCGTTTGGGTCGGTTTGCTATTTTTAAAAATAAATTTCGGGAACGCTCTCCCTGAGCCAGCCGGATATAACTGAGAATATCTTTGGCAACCCAGTGTTCAAATATATTTTGAATGGAATCTTTCATTACAAAAGGAATGTTGTATTCCATAAACTTGCGGGAAAAAACATTCATCTGGCGGGAGGTGCGAAACAATAATGCTATGTGCTGTGGCGGTGTTCCCTCCTCCATTGCTTTCTGAATCTTTTTGGCAATGGCTTCCGCCTGGGAAGCCGGTGTCTGATAGGTGGCAACACGTACGAGATCTCCATTTCCTTTCATGGCAAGGAGTTTTTTCTGAAACCGCTTTTTATTATGCCCGATAAGCGTGGTCGCTGCCCGCAATATCTGGCTGGTACAGCGATAGTTTCCACCAATGGTTACCTGCTTTAATTTTTTATACTGTCTAGGAAAGGAAAGCATGATATCTGGTCTGGCGCCTCGGAAGCCGTAAATCGACTGATCGTCGTCCCCTACAATAAATAGGTTGTTTTCCGGCTTAGCAAGCATCTGAATCGTCTCATACTGCAATCGGTTAATATCCTGAAATTCGTCAATAAGAATATAGCGAAAACGCTTCTGCCATTTGTCCAAAATATCCGGTCTGGCACGAAACAACTCATAGGTATAACAAACCATGTCATCAAAGTCCAAATAGTGATTTTTCTGAACCCGACTTTGATATCCTTCATATATCTGCCGAAATATTCCTTCCGGACAGTTTGCCGAATAATAATTTTCAACAGAAATGCCTTCTCCTTTTATCCGGCTGATTTCTTTTTCAATTTCTTCCAAAAATTCCGTGCGGTCTTCGATATCATCGTATTCTGTCTCCATCAAAGCTTCTTCCAAAAAGCGATATTTCAACCTAGGAGACAAAATATCTCCTGCTTCATAATGATATGCTACCCGCAATATTTGAAAAAACAAGGAATGAAAAGTTCCAAATCGAACCGGATATCGTCGGCCACCGGTGATTTTTTCAAATCTCTCCCTCATCTCAACAGAAGCTGCTTTTGAAAAAGTGACAACTAAAATCTGCGCCGGGTTCACTCCCTGGGTTTCAATCAGTTGTTTGACTCGATGGGTAATCACCGTTGTCTTTCCTGCACCGGGTCCTGCCAGAACCATCATGGGACCATCCACATGGTCAATTGCTCTCTGCTGTTCGTTACTGTGCTTCATGAAGCAGTTCAATTCCTTTTCTGATACGCGCCAAGGACTCTTCTTTCCCAAGAATTTCCATAATTTCATAGGCGCCTCCCGGCGTCATCTGTTTTCCGGATACGGCGGTACGAAGAGGCCAAAGTGCCTGTCCGTTTTTGCAGCCTTTTTCTGCCACATAATCCATCGCCACTTTTTCAATAGCCGGAATGGAATAATCCTCAAGAGCCTCATACAATGGCAACATCTCTTCCAACACTTCCAATGAATTTTCTGAATTTGTCTTCATTTTTTTATGAGTATACATGGAAATATCATACTCCGGCAGTTTTTCAAAGAAATCTATCTTTTCCGTAATATCCGGGAATACTTCGATACGTGTTTTCACCAAATCAGCTATCTTTTTCAAATCCAAATCTTTGGTAATGGTTTTTTTAATCACCGGCAAGGCATACTCATAATATTTTTCATCATCCATTGCCTTTATATATTCACCATTCATCCAACTCAATTTCTTCATGTCAAAGACTGCCGGCGATTTGTTGATGCGGTGATAGTCAAATGCCTCCACCAGTTCCTTTAGGCTAAATATCTCTCTGTCTTCTGCAGGACTCCATCCCAAAAGTGCCACATAATTCACCACTGCCTCCGGAACATAACCCAGTTCCATCAAATCTTCAAAGGAAGATGCCCCATGGCGCTTCGACAATTTTTTATGATTTTCATCTGTAATGGTAGGACAATGTACATATACCGGAATATTCCATCCAAAAGCCTCATAAAGGCGATTGTACTTTGGTGCACTGGAAAGGTACTCATTTCCACGTACCACATGGGTAATTTCCATCAAATGGTCATCGATGACATTGGCAAAATTATAAGTCGGATAACCGTCCTGTTTAATCAAAACCATATCATCCAGTTCTTCATTTGGAGCCGTGATTTTTCCATAAATAACGTCATCGAAAGATGTCTCGCCTTCGGTAGGATTATTTTGGCGAATAACATATGGCACTCCTGCAGCCAATTTTTCTTCCACTTCTTCTTTGGAAAGTTGCAGACAATGTTTGTCATATTTGGCTGCTGCCTCGCCTCTGGCTTCGGCTTCCTTATGAAGTCCTTCCAGACGCTCCTTTGTACAGAAGCAATAATACGCTTCTCCTTTTTCTACCAATTGCTTGGCATATTCAAGATACATTCCGGTCTTCATGCGCTCGCTCTGCACATAAGGGCCATAGCCTCCATCTTTGTCCGGTCCTTCGTCATGTTCCAACCCGGTTTCCTTCATTGTCTTATATATCAAATCCAAAGCACCTTCCACGAAACGCTCTTGGTCAGTATCTTCTATACGAAGAAGAAAATCGCCGCCCTCGTGCTTTGCAATCAAGTAAGCATACAATGCTGTTCTCAAGTTTCCAACATGCATCCGTCCTGTAGGACTTGGTGCAAATCTTGTACGAATTTTTTTCATCTTTTCCAAACCTCACTCAATCAATCATTCTTTGTATTTATTATAAATACAAAACATTCCTTTGTAAAGAATTTTTTAAGGGACTTTCTAATCGTATCTCGCGCGAATGTATAATTATTCCCGTTATATCCATACTATTTTTAAAAATGTATAGGAGGAACAGAAGATTACGATGAAGAAAAATTCGACGAATCAAAATCCCATGAATCAAAGTTTACGTACAGAATTACCGAAAATGGCCTTGGACGACATTCCCACTCCTGATTCAGATGCGGTAAAAATCACCGGTCTGGTAAAGGAACACGGCAGAATTCAGGGATACCAGTTATCCGATGATCGCATTGTCAGCCGCAGTGAAGGCGTAGCCCTTGCCAAAGAAGGGCAAATTCGTGGTGTTGGCATCGCCCATCGGAAGGATACCGAGTACCTGAAAGCCATTCCCGACGGAGACGAAGGAAACAATCTTTCCTCTCTCCCAACTATTTCAAAGTAAAACTAGTCAATCTGGCCGTAATTTTCCCTCGAAAGGAGCGGCCCGGGGGCAAATCTCACCAAGCCACCAACTTTCTCACCAGGCCTCCAACATAATTTACGGCCAGAACTCGCTCTTTCGACCTATCTGGCCGTAATTTCCCCTCGAACCCAGCGAGCTCCCACAGATTTTACGGCCAAATCTTGCTTTTTCGACCTAATCTGGCCGTAATTTTCTCTCGAACCCAGCGAACTCCCCCTATTTTTACGGCCAGAACTCGCTTTTTGAGGCCTATCTGGCCGTAATTTCCTCTCGAATCCAGCGTGTTCCCACAATTTTTACGGCCAGAACTTGCTTTTTGAGGCCTATCTGGCCGTAATTTTCTCTTGCGTAGGGTGCCTGGGTAATCTTCCCCAAGTAACTTCTCCCAATTTTTACGAAAAATTTTTGCGATTCAACTGATATTGAATTCTTAGCAATAAATGATATAATCCCTTAGAAATCTCCTGGTCTCGAATGAAATCAACTCCTGCCAGTGTTTCATCCTCATAATAAGCACCCTAGATTTCCATATTTCATTTCTTCCTCTTCTTAGGACACGAAACAATATACTCCCAGCAGTATCGCCAAAAAAATCACATTGGATAGGGTAAAGATTCCTAGGTATTTTCCTTTTTTTCGTGGCATTTCCCTTGCAATCTGCCGATATGAAATCAAGCTTGCCATCGAGGCAATCAATGTACCAAGTCCACCAAGATTTGTTCCAATCATCAACGCCTCCAGATTCTTTGTGAATCCAGACAAAAGTAAAGCAGCCGGAACATTACTGGTAACTTGCGAAGCCATAACGGAAACCAAAACTTCACGCCCGGAAATAATATCCCGGAGCCATATGTTAAATGCGGGAATGCGTCCCAAATTTCCAATAAAAATAAAAAATGCCACAAATGTCAAAAGGAGCGAATAATCCACATGGCATAACGTAATACGATCCACACAAAGTGTTCCTGCAAGCACTATCACAAAAACAATATTATATGGAAGAACACGAACCACTGTAAGCAGACACAGCACAAATAAAATGATATAAAAAAACACAATTTTATTATGATTTCGTATTGGAATGTCTTTTCCTTTTGCCATAACTGCTGAAGATAGTTTTTCCTTTTGCCCTCCGCAAAGCAGAAAAGCCCAAACCACCAGAAGAGCCAGGGAAACCATAGTATACGGCAGCATCCATTTGATAAATTGCAGGACGCTCATACTGCTTTTGCTATACAGATATAGATTTTGTGGATTGCCAATTGGGGTTAACATACTGCCAAGATTAGCAGCAATCGTCTGCATACAAACAACAGGAAGCAATATCCTGCGGCGCGTCTGTTCTCCCAAATTATTAAGCACAACAAAAGTAAATGGTACAAATGTCAGCAATGCCACATCATTTGTTATGAACATACTTCCAAAAAAACAAAGACCCACCAATACAAGAACGAGAGAAAACAAAGCCCCTGTATGGGAAAGCAATCTGCGTCCCATTTGGTCAAAAATGCCCTGTCGTTGCAATCCAGCCATAACTGTCATTAATGAAAATAAAATAGCCAATGTGTGGAAATCAATATATTCCATGTAATGCCAGTCCGGTTGAACAAAGAATGCCGAAATCACCGCAAGGACAGTGGCAACCAGTAGTATTGTTTCCTGTTGTATGAATTGTTTCAGTTTCATCTTTCGACTCCAAAATACACTCTTATATCCGATAAATTTCTACGCCGGAAAACCGAATATTTCCATCAAACACCAATGTTGGGCCATCTTCTGCCACACCACTTACATGATGTTCATCTAAACTTCCAAAGGTACAATCCGTATTATTTACCACTTTCCAATTAGAAGGAATATAGAATTCCACACCGGAAAAATGTACATTTAATGAAATAATAGCCGTTCCGGACTGAATCATGGCATTGTCCATATTGACTTCCATGCCACAGAATTTACAATCAACTATTGCCTTTTTAAACTGATTAGAGTTGATATTTTTTTTGCATCCATTAAAAAGACCGCTGATAACAACATTATCCCCTTCTACATCAGAGGTATTTTGTTCAAATGTTTCATTACTGATTTTCTCTTGTTTCCGATGCATTTGTCGACCGCGATAAGCATTGGCTTTGCTGCCAAAAATCATATTTAATCCAATGGTTCCAAACAGTGCCGCCCACAGAACCGGCCATGGAGTAATTGCCTCGATACCTAGAACATGTTCAAACATAATCAATAAAATTGCCAGTGAAAAAAGCATGCCTCCAAATTCCATGCGAAATGCCGATTTCACAAAAGCCATGACACAAATCACTCCGATTACAATGCGGATAATACTGATATCCGGTGTAAACCCAAGGCTGTGTGCCAAAATATAAACAGCTGCTAAAAGGAGCAATACGCCCCAAAATATGTTATCTTTTTTCATAATACAAACCCCTTTCTATTTGGTGCGAATCTCTACATTTCCAAGATCCGCATCCACCTTTACCTGACGATATGACTCATATCCTGCAATGGACGTGTCTTTTTCACATTTTAACTCGCTTTCCACGCCGGCATGTTTCTCACCATTGATTTCCACATTTCCAAGGTTTGCTGCCAAATCGTAGGCATAAGCCCCCTTCGGTCCATCAAAATCCATTTCGAAATTTCCGGCATCCACTTCCGCTTCAATGGCATTGATATGATTATTTTTCAATTCCACATTTCCGGCATCCGCCTCCACCTTAATATTGTCAAGAGTACACTCAGAGACAATTAGATTTCCTGCATCCAAATCTACCGTGAGTGAACCATTTGGCAAACCATTCAAATGAACATCTCCAGCATCCAGTACAATATTGCACTTTGCCTGTTGATACATGGATGTAGGAATTCGCATCGTCAAGGAACATTTCTCATTGATACTGCCGAAAGAAAAGAAATGAATGGATATTCCTGTGCTACGACTTTTTACCTTTATTGTACCATCTTTGCACTGGATTTCCGGTTTTCGGCTTTCTGTGCCCTGATAAGACAACTCCGGTGCAGACACCTCATCTGTCACTTCCATGGTCAATTCCATAGCATCGCCTTCCACATTAATTTCATGAATCGGCGTTGAAACATCCGCCAAATCTTCTATTTCCGTGGTGGTTTCCGTCGTCACATTTGAAACCGTGTTGCGAAATACTACAACAGGCAAAGCAGCTCCCAGACTCAATACAAGAACCCCAAAAATGACCATTAAAACAATAGCATATGCGGGAACTTTCTTTTTCTCATAGATATTTCCAGTGGGTGCTGCAGACGGGGAACGGGTTGTGGCTGTCTGCTCTCGTTCATAGTTACTGACAGCTTTTGCCAATTCCTGATAACGCTCCTTTAAACTATTACCTGACACAATCAGGAATACACCGATTCCAACTATAAGCAAAATACTGCTGTCTAAGATTTCCTTTACAAATAAATTGTCACATAATCCCGAGCCCATATTGGGTACAACACTAATAATGCAGAGAAAAATTCCGATACATGTTGTCAAAACGCGGCGCTTTTCATCTTTTTCTTGATTTTCTTTGATGTAAGCGCAAGCTTCCTCGTCCAGGGATATGGTATAGCGGCTGATTTTTCCATATTCTTTGGTTTTTGTAGATGCCAGCACAAATAGTACCACAGCAATACCTATAGGCAAAAACATCAAAATACTGCCAATAAGTTCCCCCGCCAATGCCCCCAGATAACCTTGAGCTACTGCTCCATCCATGATGGAATTCAAAAAAGGTGCCCAGATACAGAGCATAACTCCGACTGCAATATACAAGGCATGCACTTTCGCATATGAAAGATAATTTTTCACATCTTCCAGCCCCCATTTGCGGTCCGCATGACGGCTTGCCTTTTCTTCCTCTTTTTCCTCATTTTGCTGTTTTTTAATATAACTGCCAATCCCCAGTTCTTCTGCTAATTCCTCAAGATTGCCAAATTCCGAAATCACAGTTCCCACTGCT
>JALEKC010000039.1 GCA_022769325.1 Eubacterium sp.
TCCATCATTGTCTTTGTAATTTTGCAAAGCATTGTGTTCATAAGTTGCCATTTTGTCATCTCCATTCATTAATCTAAAAGTTTAACCCACAAGTCACCATCTTCTAAGTCAGTAGGTTGTGTGGAAGAGTAGAATATTTTACTCTTACTTTCCGCTGTGTCAATTTTTCCTTTAAGAGTTAAATCCAAGTCGCTGTAAGACACACTATTTTTTGTGGCCATGCTTCCCAATCCATTGACGGTAGATTGAATAGCACTTACGACCTCCTGCAATGCTGTGACTACACTTGCGTCTGCCTTTTTTCCGATTGCTGCATTCAAGGCATCCACAACTTCCTCGTGTTCTGAAATATAATCCGAAATCTCTTTCAATGTATCGTATGTTGATGGTGCTCCACCAATCAACTCGTCGATTGCATTAGAAATTGCATTATTCATAGCCTCATTAGTAGGTCTTGCACTCAATGCCTCCGAAACCTCTGACTGTGATGCTTTCCCGTTTAATGCATCAATTAATTCCGATAATTTTGATGCAAGCGTTGTGGTATAATCAAGATACACCTGTTCCGCTGATGTTTTAATCATCAATTCTTTAAGTACACCTTCAATTTTTGCCGTCAGAATTGCTTTTTGCGCTGTTGTTGACATATGATCATCTCCTTTTCTTAACAACTAAATTATTTCATATGAATAAACTTCTCCCGATGATTGCGTATTTTTCAAATTTTCAACGGAATAAGTATTATCATCAATTTCTGCTTGAGCCGTAGCATCTTGACTTTCTTCCCCAAGAGCAAGCTCTATCGTTGAATTGATGGTATCCTTTGGCTTGAACCAAATCACATTACACTCCTCAGGCTCTGTGCTGCTTATAACACAGCTAAGAGGAGGACAAGTAATCAGGTCATTCACAACTTTTGCAATTTTCCCGAGTGCAGCCGACAAATTTTCTCCAGATACCAAAATTTCTTTCTTGTCTGGAATCCTATACTCAGGATTAGCAAGTGCATATGCACCCATATTGTCACAAATACTTAGCATTTTGGCATCATCAAAATCTATCGCTATAGTTTGCAATATTGTAATGCTATTTGAACTATCTGGGAAATAATCAGGTACCTCAGCCACAGCAATCAAAGCCAATACCTCATCGCCATCCTCCCCCTTCTCTTTCACATAAACACCAATCTCATGAATGAAATATGCAGATAATACACCATCATTTTGAAGTGCAACTTTCAAATAAACAGTACTATCTTTCGATGAAATTTCGGAAAATCCATAGGAATTCCTTTCACTCTTTAATTGAGTTTTTGTTTTCAAATCATTCTCTTGCTGCTCCTCTTCTGTATAAGTCCCATCACCTATGACTGCCTTGGTAAATTCAACCTGGCATTCCCCGGAAGAAGCCCTTGCTATAATATTCCTTCCGGCATCTGTATAGATCATATTTTTCCATTTCGCCATCAATGTACCTCCATCTTTGTATATATTGTTTGTTTTCCTCCAAAGGAATTATCTATCTTTGCAGAAGCTTTCGATGTTGTCTTAATCTCTTCAATCGTTGCCACTGTTGGCTTTACACCGCGAACCAACTCATTAAATAAATCCAGTATCTCTTTTGTATATGGTGTTTCAGATTCAATTTTAATCATATATGGCTCTCCACCGTAATCAAACCACTCGTAGACCTTTGCTTGTCCAAATACATTTTTCACAAGTTCCTGGATTGCTTCTGTGGTTCCTGCAAGTTGATGCCACCGAATTGTATTTTGAATCAGTGAAACTTTTGTTTCCTTGTCCAAAGAATCCATGTAGTACTGTGTTTTATTTTCCGCAGCAAGCAGATTAAGTACTTTATCATCCTGAATATCTAAATTCTGATATATCATGGCAGATTGGGCAAATTTAATGATAAGCCTTCTCATGGCACGATCTGCATATGCGTATGCAATATCACCATTACTATTTCCAATGGAATCAGGAAGGATATCCGTCAACAACGCATTATATAAATCAGTCATCCTCGATTCCTCCATATACTACATTTTTTTCCGTCACAAATGCAACTTGTGATGGAAGAACTTTGGTGAAAGTCGGATTCGTTATTTCAACCCTCTTTGCACCGGCAAGACGAATTCTAAAGATTAATTCGTCTGGATTGATGTCTCTTCCAATCTTTCCTGACTGCCATTTGATGTACTCATCTATCGCTTCTTCAACTTTGCTCTGAATCAGATTTTCGTTTACTTTGCTGCTTTCCGGAATGAAATACTGAATATTAATAGAATACTCTACCTTTTCAGGGGAAGTCACGTGAACAAGTGTCGTCGTTGTTCTCTTATCCTTTCTTGACAAGTATTCCTGCAAAGTCTGAATATCATTATCTGTCGGAAGTCCATCTTTCATTAATATCATCACGTCCACAATACCACTCCCTGGCACGGTAGACGGAAGAACATCAATAATGTCAGAATTAAATTCCTTGGACATCACAATCCACTCATCATCTTTTCCTGCCACAGAGTACAAGTCAGGTGCCTGATAGATAGATTCTTTCAATTCATCATCGGTTTGTGCATCTCTTCCACCAAAGGATGATTCCTCATTGATTACATCAGCCACAAATCCAGTAGGTGTTACTAATGTGTCAATATCTCCTGCGCTATATTGATTTGCAGCACTTCCAATCTCCGTGCATTCACACAGAGCAGTTACGGATAATTCTCCTGCAGGAATACACTCTTCCTTTGTTGTCGAAAAAAAGAACTTCTGATCAGCTGTGACCAATGTTCCTGAAGGGATGAACTCATCATTTTCTCTTTCTTTTGCCAGGGAAAACTTAATATATACCTTAGCCGGTTCCCCTTCCTTTCGACTTGTATTTTTAAAGATACCTAAATGATCCAAATAATCTCCATATGCGTATTTGAGAAAATTCATTCTTCCGGCATGCTCGATGAACAAAATCAATTGGTAATACATCACTGCCTGAGCGGTCATACGTACACACTCTTCTGTACTGTCTCCATCTTCCAGCGAATATTCTTCTCCTGTCAATTCTTTCATCTTTTCATTATATGCACCAAACAATTTCTCCTTAACATCATCAAAGGTCATGTTGTCCGTAAAAGTTATATCCGGCAGATTCATAATTTTATCCAGCGCATCACTCATCGTCATCCTCCTCCTCAAAATATTCTTCATTGATGGACAATTGAATCACGGGACTAATGCCTTCATCGGTATAATCAAATGATATATTATCCACATTTAACATGGGAAGATATTCTTCCGTCTTTTCAATGATATCAAGCGTCAATATGTTTTCTGCAATGGGACTTGGAGCATCTATAGGAATTGGTGTGATTCCAAACCCGCGATTTCCTGGACAAGTCCCTTCCACCGTCGAATACAAAAATTTAGCCTGGGAAAGAAAATCTTCAAGAATTTCTGAATCCATTTCACCATTCAATAACACACTTGCTTTCATACATATTCCTCCATCGTCAACGAGACTGTTGCTTCCACTAACTCACCATGACTAAGTATCGTATTCCATGATTCACTTGCGCTTTTGATAATAAACTTATTTTTTCCTACCTTTTCCCCACCAATCACAAGATAATCTACATATCCATTTTCAATGCATTTCCCTAGATTATCTAATTGCTTTTTGACATTAATTCCGCATTCTGCAGAAAAATAAACATCGAATGTAATGGATACCAGGTCAGGATTCAAAAACTCTGTTTTTGGTTTCTTTCCAAGAACAGATTCATTTTCTGTATTTGCAGATAATTCTCTTTTGAAATTTTCAAAAGTATATCCTTTTATCTTGTCATTGTCATCGTATTTTAATTGGAAAATAAGATATTTCCCAAAATAACCAATTTTCCCACTTAAAGATGTACTTTTACTATTTTTATTATATTTTGTCTGTATAAAGTATTTCAGTTTTTTATACTTTGTCTTTTTTTTCGACATCAACTCACATCCTTTCCTTTAACACTCCAAGAATCACATCATCACAGACAGCCACAAAATCACCAATTTCATATGTTTGGTTAATGGCCGTAATATATCCGGATGATGTTCCATCCTCGTATACTACAGATATTTTCCCATCCTCTCTAATGGATGCAATTTCTGCAAGCTTTACAATGTTTCCACTCATTTTGTAATCCTCCGTTGCACTTTGTGCATGGTCATGGTCGTGTGAAGTCCTGTATCGTCTTTCGAAAAAGTAATGCTATCGATAAAATATTTTCCATTCAGCTTACCGGCACCTAATAATTTAACAGTGTCTGTCTCACTATATTTAAGCATTCCTTTCATACCAACAGTTAATGTAACTGCCTTTTCATTCTCAGTATTAACCCTTGCTAAAGCAATTTTCTTTCCCTGGGCAACACTGTCAACATTGTCATTAACCGTCAGATAACGATTTCCTTTTCCGACTTTAATCACAATGTTTTTCTTTTTATCGTCAGTGTATTTTAACTTTGCTCCAGTATATGTTCCACAAAGATTTGTTTCCCATGAAAACTGTTCTGAGCACTGCCTTTTATATATGGTTCCAACTGGTTCCTTTTTTTCATATTTTTCTTTGCTATATATGACGAGCCTTCCACTGTACATTTTGATGCCATACCCGTAACTCTCACATAAATTCGTCAGAAAATCGCAGTCTGTTTGTGAATCCTGCTTTTGAGTTCCGACATAAGTATCTCCTCCATCAAACAGAAATTTCATATGATATCTTTTCGCAATGGTATTTGCTATTTCCTTAAGTTTTGCCTTTTTCCATGTTTTTCTTCTATCCGTAACACGAAAAGAAGAATACTCCGGTATCGATGTTGCTCCTATCGTACAGAGCAAATTCATTCCGGTAAAAGAAATCGAATCAATCAAAAACAATCCACAAGTCATTTTCTTTTTTTGTGACTCTTTATCCCAGTAATAGGTATACAATGTGGCACGTAGCTTGTCTTTCTTTTTTGGAAAATATGCTCCATTCCACTTACCATCACGATTAGT
Source organism: Eubacterium sp. (assembly GCA_022769325.1). Lineage (GTDB taxonomy): Bacteria > Bacillota > Clostridia > Lachnospirales > Lachnospiraceae > Eubacterium_F. The sequence goes on from JALEKC010000039.1 coordinate 5,040, forward strand.
TAGCTGTATTTCCACAGAATCCGCGGTACCTGAAGCATTCCCTGTGTACGAAAAACTACTCATATCCTTTGCAATCCGCTCCATGCTTTTCTTTTTTTCATCTGCAGTATATTTTTTCCCAGCCTTAAAATATACAACATTAACCTTTGAACGTCTTGCTTTTGACAAATCACTCATCCTCCTCTTCAAATTCTTCAAGGTCTTGTTCGTCATCAATTTCGCCAATTTCCTCTTTCCATGATGTGTCACCAGATTCCTCTGCTGGAACGTCCGGCAATACCAATCTTATGCCAGACGGAAACACAACATAATGAATATAAGAAGGATTTTCTTGAATCAAAAGTCCCATGTATTTTTCGGCACCAAGTTTTTCATAAGCAATTTTATCCCATGTATCTCCGCTTTTCGTGATGTATTCCATCTTTCATCATCCTCTCATATTCAATCGCTTATTCTTTTTAATCATTTTTTGGTAAGAAGATTCCACTTGTTTTTCCACAATCTTACGAATTTTTTCTGCGTCTGACTCGGATGCAGAACCAGATAAAGTGATATGTATTTGTGGAGAAAAATGTGTTACACTTCCACCTTTTTCCATTCCAAGAATTCTTCCAGTTTCATAATACAAAGATTTTGAACGTTTGGAACCATCCAATGGAATAATGGCTTCGGCTTTGTTCTTCTCGGATACCATAGCAAGATGCTCTTTCGTGCTGATGGTTCCTGTTGCATGACCAGGTACCCCAAACTTTTTAGCAAGATCCGGACTGTTCAATTCATCTGCTGCACTTTTTTTAGTTGTTGTACCACTGCTGCTTGATGCTGTCGAACCAGAAGAGGTCACGGCATAATTACCCGTAATTGATATTGGCATATTGGCATTAACGCCAGAAACCAAACCATTTTTTATCACATCTTTCATGGTTTTAACTGCCGCTTCGCCACTCTTTTTAGAAGAGTTACCAACTTCTGAAAAGTAGTTGTCAGCAATTTTCTTGGCTGACTCTGCGTCTTGTTCGATCTTATCGGTGTATCCTGTGTTATTATCAGTACGCCCTATATTACCTAAAGTAAGGAGCGTACCTCTTACCATGTCGCCCGACAAGGTTGCACTCTTGATTGTATTGATTATGGATTCATAATCCGTTCCTTCAACCGTCGGTGCCATTTTGTCAATAATCTGTTGTATGGCTTTTGCGTTTCCATCGGCGTAATTACCATATTTAATATCTCGCCCATATGTATCCATAAGCGAGTTATACATAAACTCTGCCCCTTTATTTTTGGCATCACTTATGGTTTTGTTATACGCCTCCGCATTTGATTCCTTTTCTTTATTCATTTCCTCTTCCGTTATTTTTCCACGAAGATACTTCGCATTCGTATTCGTATTGGCCGTCTCTAATGCTTCCTGTGCACCTTCCTTTATTTCATCAATATTGGTATTGATTGCAGACTGCATCTTGTCAAAGGAATCCGCAGTCATATTTTTCCCTGAGAATTCTGCTGAAAGAGTATCCCACTTGGCATCACTCTCTGCCTGCGATATGGTGTTTGTGATATCTGATAATTGTTGAAGAAGTCCATTAACTTCTTCCTGTAAATCTGGAGTCATTCCATCTTTGACCGCTTTTTTCAGTCGTTTACTGATTTTATCCGATAGTTTTTTTGCCTCCTGGTCTAGTCCGTTATAAAAAGAATTATTGTCTTTGATTAGTTTGTTCTTTGTATCACCGTCATCATATAAGAGGTTGGTTGCGATGTTTACCGTGTATCCTTGATTATTGATGTAATCTTGTGCTGATTTCACATATGTTTCCACGTTGCTTTTGTAATCGCTAATATCTTCGTTCGATATCTTTAATCCGGCAGACACCTTCCAATCCATCTTCTTAACTTCACTGGCTGCCTTTTGCATCTGCTTTAAAAATCCATCGGAAACTCTAGTTGAAGATAGTAATTCGCTGACCTCCTGTAGCTTATCTGTTCCGATGATACGATCTGCTGCATCATTTAACTCATCCATGGAAAAGGCAATGTTTCCAAAGTGATCTTCCAGACTTGCTTCCTTGGCCTGTTCTCCAGCTTGATATACGGCTATTCCTATGGCCGTCAATGTTCCTGCCACCGCGATTCCGCCAAACAATACAGGATTTGCTTTTAATGCAATATTTAATGCTTTAACCGATGATGTAATATTTGATATATGTCCGGCTATATTGGATGCTACCAGTGTACCTGCCACACCGCCAATGGCATCCACCGCTACATCTGGATGATCTAATAACCATTCGCCAACATCTAAAAGAGGTTCTGCCGCATCCATCACGGCTCCACCAAAGTCCCCCAGTTTTTGTGCAGCGGAATTGACATCAAACTCTTCCACCCAGTCCGTGAGATTCTGTGTCACTTCACGAAGTGGTCCAGATGTCAACTCGTATATATTGATGGCTTTTGTCTCCAGGGCAGAAGTCAAAAGATCCATGTCCCCTTTTAGGTTATCCATCTTTCGATTTGCCATCTTTTCCGCAGCACCATCGCAGTTATAGATGGACTCTGTCAGCGAATCATAATCTTTCTTTGAAGCTGTTATGATTGCACTCATACCAGCTAAGGCATCTTTTCCAAATATGGTTTTAATGGCGGCCGCACGTTCTTTCTTATCTGTCAACTGTCCAAGACTATCTCTTACATTATCCAGCACACTTTTGAAGTCTTTTACATTTCCATGGCTGTCCTTCAGGCTGATATTATATTTTTTCATCGCAGCTTCCATCTTATCCGTCGGAGCTGCCATATTGGCAATCGCCGTTTTCAATGATCTACCAGCAATAGAACCTTTAACACTGGCGTTTGCCATAAGCCCCAATGCCAAGGAAATATCTTCCACGCTGTATCCCATGGATCCTGCCACTGGAGCAACATACTTAAAGGATTCACCAAGCATGCTGACATTGGTATTGGCACTTGCCGATGTCTGAGCCAATACATCCGAAAAATGCCCGGAATCTTTTGCCTTCAAATTGAATGCCGTCAACGCATCTGTAACAATATCAGAAGTTGTTCCAAGTTCTTCTCCAGACGCGGCCGCAAGTGACATGATACCGGAGATACCATTCAGCATCTGGCTCGTCTTCCAACCTGCCATCGCCATGTATTCAAAGGCCTGTCCCGACTGTGTAGCGGTAAATTTGGTTGTAGCACCCATTTCTTTCGCCTTTTCTGTCAGACGTACCATGTCACTCTCGCTGGCATTTGCGATTGCACCAACCGTTGACATCTGGGCTTCAAATTCAGAACCGATATCAATTGACTTTTTCAAAGCCATTGCTCCGGCTCCGGCAATCGCAGTGGCAGCAATCTTCGTTGTATTTTTCATCTTGTTATACGAACGCTGTAAGGATGCTGTAGTCTTATCGCAAGCGGCTTTTAATGATGGATCTACTTTTCCGCTTATCTTTATTTTCAATTCCGTATCTCTAGCCACTGTACTTTTCGACCTCCTTTTCAATCTCAGCAAGTTTGATTACCGGCAATTCCATCAGATATTCCAGGCTTGTACTTAATTTGATACTAAGGAATACACATAGGCTTAATATCTCATCACTATCACATATCAAATGGCCATCATAAAAAAATTGATTACCGTATTCTTAATTCTTCTGCAATCTACTGCCGGCAATGCCTGGAAAAATTCAATCGGCCTTCCGGTAGCACGAGATGCATACAACATCGTTCCTCGAAGTGTAAGTTCTCCATTGATAGTATCAAGATTTTCCCGACTTAATGTCTTTTCGATTTCTTCCATGTCTCTCCCGGTCAATTTTTCCAAACCTGATAAATCCACTTCTGTATATTCTTTTCCTTCAAAGTTAAAAGGTTTTCTGAATTTTACTTTCAGTTTATTGTTCATGAGCAATTCCTCCATTTAATAAGACGCAGGATTTCTCCTGCGCCTTTTCCATATAAAACAAATTAGCAATACTTATTCACTTCGGCAAGCATATCTACACCATCTACAACATAGACAGAATTCAGTTTGTCAAGTTCGAGAAGCGTCTTTCCACCTACTTCGATGAGAATGTACCAAAGTTCTGCTTTTACTTTTGTATCGGTTTCTTCGGCAACCTTCATTTTTCCACCTTCAAAACCTTTACATTTTCCACGAATCACAACACGAACCTGGGTATAAGCTGTTGCACAAGTCTCTGCATCCGTGTACTGCTGTGAACCTCGAATCGTAAGTTTCATTGGAGTGTCAGACCGCATGAGGCTAAATGCATCTTCGCAGATCATGCGGAATGGGATTTCCATATCCGTGCTCTTAAACTGTCCTACAACAGGATTTTCAATTTCTCCCAGAATTCCTGCTCCTGTCATGGTATGTGTCGTCATATCAAAGGTTGGCAGAGTGATTTCTCCGCTAATACCAACAAATTTCTCTTCTGTATCTCCACCATAGACGTTGTAATTATTGATTACCTCTGGAATACTCTTCATTATCATTCACCTCCAAGAGCTTCTTTCAAAATTGTCGGGTCAAATTCTACAATAAATTTAATATCTTCGCTTGGAAGATAGGTTGCCAAATAGATACGAAATACCACTTTTCCATTTAAAATATCTTCTGTCTTATTATCCTCTTCACGATATTCGATGCGACCTCCGGCGATGCGCAAATTGCTTTTCATCGCATTAAACCAAATATTTTCTGAGTCACATATTGCTTGTACCTGTCTGGGATCGGTTGGTCTGTCAACCTTTTCCGCATAGGTCAAAAGCAGTCGGTTGCGATAATACGACATAAATCTTCGCACACAAATCCATCTGTCTTTCGGATCCGTTACATCCGGAAATGCAGCCGTATTATTTCCCCAGCTTTTCCAACCGGCATAATTGATGGCAGTAACAACACCAACTGCATTGCAGTAATTATTTGCAGTCTTTTTGTCCAGAACAACTTCCGTTCCATCTTTCAATACCATTGATGAAATGTTCATTGCAAGGTTGGATGGAGATGCCGATGGAACACCATCGTTATCGCCGTCACTCTTAACACACAATGCAGCCATATAAGCCGAATATGCATAAGTCTTTCCATTGACTTTTACCATCGGCCAGAGGATTGTTGTTTGTGACGATGTGATACCAAGAGTATCTTTTCCTTCTGGTACATCTTCAGCTTTTTTTACCATAGATGTATCCAAATCTACTAATGCCTGTGCATTAAACTCATCGCTGATATTGACTGCTGCCACGGACAATGCCACGGCAACTTCTCTCTTCTGACTGTACCCTGGTGCCAAGATTTGTCCCGGTACCAACTGCAACTTAGGAAATACATCATTCACACATGAAATACCACTATTCGCACCTGTTGATGAAGAATAACCACCGATAATCTGAAGAACCATGTCTCTCTCTTCATAAGAAACCTGATCGGCATTAATGGTAAGAGTTCCTGTCAGTGCTTCATTGATAAGAGTTACCGTGATTTTTAAATCCTCTCCGACACTCAGAATATAATCTATCCCGCGCGCCAAAACTTCGCTCTCTTTTTTCACGACAACGCTCTTCAAAATCACATCCGAATCATCAAATGTATATTCTTTCTTGTTCGTCGTGTCCAAAGAAATTTCATCCATTGTTTTTTTGTTTTTTGTGACATCCAAAACATTGATGCACACAATCGGGGATGTCTTCAACAGTTCAAAGTTTGCACTGACACTCTGACAAATGGTATACTTATCAAAGTCATCACTATAACCAAGTTTTTTTACTGCATCCTCATAATCCTCGACAAGTACCGGAACATTGGTCACTTCTTCCGGATTTTCTAAAATGTGAACCGGTGCTGTACCGATTACAACCTGCAGTCCGGATGATACCGATATCGTTGCCGGCATCGATGTCGCTTTTTCCTCTGTTCGAACTCCATGATAATACATAGCTTCTTATTCTCCTTTCGTTTCAAAATTCTTCTTTACTTCCTCATTGATACAATACAATCGGCTTCCCTTTTCTTTGACCGCCTTTAACGCATCGCCTGCCTGCGTTATCGGAACGATAAGAGAATCAACAGCCTTTTGTTTCTTAACAGTTTCCTGAAACTTTTCCGGCAAGCCATCTTTGTAGATATCGCCATGGGAAACCACACCTTTGATGCTTGAACCAACATACATCAAAGGAATCGATGGCTTATCTGTAGATTTTTTACCGTTAGCAACCTTTGTCGTTGTCTTTTTTGTTTCGTTGTTTTTTTCTAACATAACCAGTCACTTTCCTCTCTTTCTATACCTGGGATTTTGACGACCATCGAAACGACGCCAAAATAATAATTTTCTTCATTGTCAGCGCTCCACTTAATTTCTTCCACTACCTCATATCCATCAAATGCCGGGTTTTTTTGAAAATACTCAGCAATTTTTTGTATGGCATGAAGGACATACAGTCCACCATTTCGCAATTTGCCATCGTCATAGATGCCAATCCAAAAGTTCACGTTGGTTTTTCCGGGACCATTTCTCACATCAAAACTTCCCCCATCCAAATCAACAATCAGATAGGGGAATGGAATGATATCGGCCACATCATTGAGCAATCCACTCTCTAATTCTTCTTGTGTCTCCTCATACTGCTGTGAATTCAAAACCGGTATACTCTGCTGATAGATATTTAATTTTTTCGTATTTCCTTTTTCCTGAGAATCCGGAAATCTTTCCTGCTGAAATATCTCTTCGCATATTTCAACCAACTCTTCCAATAAGGTATGATTTGTAAGCATTTAACCCTCCATCGAATTTAATATGCGTTCGGCGTGTCTTCGAAGAGAATATTTTAGTTCATCTTCAATCTGTTTTTTCAATGAACCATAAACACGTTCTCCACCTATCATAACAGGAACACCGGAACCATAGAATTCTTTGATTTGTTCTTTTTTCTTGTTTTCCATCTGTGAACCTTTTATACGAACAAAAATTCCAATATGTCCAGGTCCTTTTGCATTCTGCATTCTTGCCACAAATGCACGATACCCTGGCTTACCTAACTGAACCGGCCTTGTCGACTGAAGCTGATGGGCCTTGGCAGCTCTTCCAGCTTTGGTATGTCGCCTATATTCGAAAGCAGATAAAGCCAACGGCCGTCCTTTGGTATGGATGGTTGCAGTAAGAGAACTAACGGATGCTTTGTTTAGTTTAAGCGACTTATTAAACTTTGTCTTTTTGACTTTATAAGTACTATCCGCCTTTTTGTACAAATCCTGTCTTGCCTTAATAGCAGTCTCATTGACTGCCATCTTGACAATCTCTGGAGCAGACACACGTAACTTAGAAAAATCACGCTTCAACTCCTCCAGTCCATCAAGATATACTTCAATACTTTCTCCCATTACTGCTTCACCGTCCTTATGTGAATCGAATACACGCCACTTTCATTAACCGCATCTTCCACTTCAAAGGTCTGATTGTCAATCGTTAGTTTCCTTCCGGACAATGGGAGTCTTCCGTAATCTGCTGCCTTGATATACAGCAATCCTCGTTTGACTCCCATTCCGGCCTTTTCATTCGTGCTTTTATATTTTTCTCGTTTGAGAAGTTCAAAATCATCCAGAACAATATTAACATTTTTTCCGTTGACATCATGCATCTCACCGAATTCATCCGGATTGATAAATACATCAAGAATATCTTGCCTCTGAAGTTCTTTGAACGTCATTAGCGAAATACCTCCTCCTGATAAGCCAATACTTTATCAATCAGCTCCGGACGTGTCATGGATTCCTCCATTGGCTCCATGCCGATAGATTCCGCATACTGCATGATTGCTTTTTTACTGGACAATTTCTTTAACTCCTCTTCACTAAGCATATCAATCTTATCTGCTTCATCATCAGTTGAAATTTCATCATCATCATTTGTGTCGGATTCTGACACAACCAGCTTAGCTCCCACCGGGCAAACTGCCCGGCAGGAACAAAATCTTTCAATCTCTTCTTCCGAAAACTCATCGCCGAGAATGTCTCCCGGATGATAATTATTTGAAGGTCCTGTGATATTGGTTTTCACTTTATAAATCATGTCTATACCTCCTATGCAACTACCAAGATTGCCCAGCTATCAACATCATTTGGTGCCGGAATTGGACGGGAAGTCATACGTAACTTTTCGATGTCATTGTCCTCATCCACGATATGTTTCGGAACAAACTCAGCCTCATAGGTTACAAATCCCTGTCCTGACTCAGCCTGAGTTACTGCTCCGTAGTGAACTGCTCCAATACCTCCGCTATTTGCCAGTAACACTGTTCCGTATGGAAGCACCTGCATACCTGGGTTATCATCATCATCGATCCATTCATCATAAGAATACAAATCCATACCAAGGCTGGCGATACGTCCGTGGAACGTAACATTCTCATCAATGATTCTTGGCTCGATACGCGCATCATGTACATTCAAAATATTTGCATTCTGGATTACCTTTGGATGTTTCAGATACAGTCTCATGGTTTCAGAATCACACATCATCATATTTGGCTTTGTTCCTGATGCCTTTGTAACTGCAATAGACCATTTGAGCAAATCGGCATCCGGATCTGATTCTTCATTGTCCCATTTGTTTGTTCCGACAAGAACATCCTGATTGGTGAAATTGTAATCAACATGGATGTCAATGCCCTCTTTTTCATCCACAACATCAAATCCTCCGGTTGTTAAAATCTTTGCAGACATCCATTCTGTCCTTCGATCAATCATCGCTTTCAGATCCAGTGAATCCTGTGCAAGAAGTTCATCCTCTCTTTCTTCAGGTGACATGGCGGTGTAAACATTTTCGCCAAATCCACGCTTTGTCACATCATCCACAGTCATCAAACGTTCCGGTGCAAGTTTTGGTGTCTGAATCTGATTGGTATGGAATCCTTCTCTTGTCATTACCTTTCCCCCACGACGTGGAGATACAAAAGGTGCCATCTTACGTCCGCCCTTTTTTACATCAACTTCAATCTTTTCAGCAAGATGTGTTTTTACGGTCGGGAAAAATGTCCTTGTTAAAAAATTACTATTAGTTACGGAGAGACGGATTGCCTCCATCATCTCTCTAGTTGAATAATCTACCATTTTTTACTTTACCTCCTCTAAAAAAATGCCAAGTCTTCTAAGTTCTTCTGTATAATCTTCCAAAGTGGTGCCACTTGCCACAATAACTGCTTCCGGATTAAACGTTCCGGTAATGTATTCCTCTGCTACCACATCACTATCAGATTCTGATGTTCCTGTGTCAGTATCATCTGTCAATATACCACTTGGAACAATTTTCTCAACCGATGCATCAAAAGTAGCATATGTGCCATCACCCTTTTCATACAAAAGAGTTCCTCTTTTCAAAAGGCCCTGTCCTGCTGCCAATTTAATTCCTCTGGTTAATACACCTACTTTGGTTCCTGAAATCAAATTATCAGCTTTCAGTTCTCCAATTGTTTCAAACAAATCCATCTTATTTTCCTCCTTTCTGCTGTACATTTTTGAACGCGTTTGACAGCCTACTCACGCGTTTTTCGTGATTTTTTTCGTTGCTGCCTTCTGCAACATCATCGTCCTGTACATCTTTTGGTGCCGGAGTGATATTTTTTGCACCACTCTTTTCAGCGTCATTTCGCAAATCTTCCATAAAATTTGCCCCTACCTTTTTTTCCTTCAAGATAGCTTCATACGCCACTTCTTTTGCATCTTTTGGCTCCTCGTATTTTGCCTTTTCCAGCATTTCTTGCGGAACTGCATTGGCAATGTCATCAAGTGCTTTCATTCTTTTACGTTCCTGATTAACAGCATCTTGGACCATGCTTGTACAAAGTTCCGGATAAGCTGCCTGCAAATCAGCTACTGTTGTGAGTTTTTCATTCTTGTCGCCCATATCTGTATTACCTCCTTTATCCGTTTTTTTATCAATAGGCTTTTTTGATGTATTAAGATTAACGTTTTTTACAAAACGATGATCTGGCTCCTTGCTCAAATGTGTCTTATCAACACGAACGGAATTGACCATAATATACTTTCCGCAGTCACGAATATCCGAAATATTGGAATATGCAATTTCATCAACCAATCCAAGGTCAACTGCTTCCTGTGCCGTCAACCATTTTTCTTCGCTCATAAGTGTTGAAAATTCTTCTTCACTGATATCTGAAATTCTGCTACGGTACGAAGCGATGATGCTTTCTTTCACAGCGCTCATATCTTCAAGCATTTTCTTGAGATCGCTTTCGTTGTAGTAACCTGACAGTCCTACCAAAGGATCATGAATCAGTACCATGGCATTGCAGGATGCTATAATCTCATCCGCAGCCATGATGATAATAGTAGCCGCCGATGCACACATGCCGTCAATGTGTGCTATGATATGTTTATTGCTATCTTTCAACTGACTAAAGATTGCAAAAGCCGACATCACATCTCCTCCCGGAGAGTTGACACGAACATGAATCGTATCTGCCTCACATTCGTTCAACTCCTGGATAAACTGGCGGTATGCCACATAATCTTCATCCCACCACGGCTCTTCGGAGCAAATCTCTCCATAGAGATATAACTCTGCTTCATTGTCCGAATACTTGCTATTTTGAAATTTCCAAAATTTATTCATTCTCTTCTTCCTTTCCTAAATATTTTTCAATGAGTTCTGCTTCTTTTCCAAGCTGACGAATATTTTCGTTGAACTCTGTTCCATTAATCTCGATGGATTCCTTTTCACGTGAAGATACGCCAAGATTAATCTTTAATGCTGCTGCCTGTAATTCTTTTACCGGGTCAATCATTCCAGGTGCCGGACCGTTCCACTGGCAGGCACTCCATGCCTTTCGTATTACCGGAGAATAAAAAAAGCCCGGTGCGATAATCCGCCCCGAAGCCACTGCTTCCATCAAAAATCTTTCATACACCGGCTGACAAAAATCATTGACCAACCACTGCCTTCGCATCCGAAACATTTTCCAGCTCTCCAAAAGAGCAGCCCTCGATGCCGAATAGGATGCTGTAAAACTTTTTGTCAAAAGTTCAACCGGAATCTCCAATGCGGCTCCGGTATACTTTGCCATGCTAAGCACAAACATATCAAAGTTACTGTTTGGATGTTTCGGATCACCAAACTCTACACTTTCTCCAGGATTCAAAATATTGATAGCACCTGGTCCCATCTCATAATTGGTCTGGGAATCTGTAATCGAATCTTCTTCCTCAATCATTCCGGTAAATGGATTCTCTCCGGTGTCAGCCTCGGTCTTTACGAATGCCGTAAAAAACGAACTCACTACAGCAGACATCAATTCCGCCTCGGTGTATCTGGTCAACTGTTTCAGACTTTCGATAACCGGTGCAAGATACGGAACACCTCGATACTGTTCCGCGCGTTCGGAATCAAATATCATCAAAACATTTTCCAGGCCGGTTCTCTCTCCATATGCCTCAACTCTAATCCATTCTTTTTTTATGTTAAGATTTGAATTTGGATAAGTCGAACATATATGATATGCCACGACTGCCCCTCTGTCATCAATCTCAACTCCGTTATATACACGGTTGTGCGTCTTCGGATATGTGTAGAATAAATCTACACTGTTTATCGTTCCCGGTGTGCATATCCTGTCACTTTCGATGATGTTTAGACGAAGACTATACGGCATAAAAATATTATCTTTCTGATCTGCATAAGTGAATACGCAACATGCGTCACCATTCACCAATTGATTCATCAAGATAAGCTGTTGGTTTTCGTAAAAATTATTTAGTTTCCTCAGATCTGAATGTTTTGATTCTGCCCATACATTGAACTCTCGCTGTGTGTTTTTTTGCCATCTTTGTGCTTCCTCTTCAGATAAGTTAAGTCTTTCAAAATCAATCTTCGGTGCAGGACGTATTCCACTTCCTACGATATTGGTCCGATTAGTCCGAATAGCACTTGTGGCTAGTGGAGCAGAAGAAACTAGGCTTCGACTTCTTGCTCGCAAAGTCGGAAGATTTTTGTCAATGTCTTCTTGAGGTGATTTATTGGACGGATTCCAACCTCTTCCATAATTTTTTCTTCTGCTTGCTGCGGATTCGTCATATCCGGAATCTTTTATCCTTCGAATCATCTGCAGACGGTTCCTGGCATCCATGCGCTTCAATGCACGTTCCGGAGACATCCACTCAACTGCCCGGTCTATTACATTCATAAGCTACCTCCTAAAGATCACGCGGAATCACTCGAAACGCCCTTCGCTTTCCTCCGCTGCTCTCTATCTCGTCTATCTTTTTGTCAAGATACTCAATTCCTTTTCGTATCTCAGCTAAATCTGCCCTAGACAATGTACGTGTTCCTATCGTATATGATTGGCTTGTAAGAACAGCCTCTTCGGCTTTAAGATACATTTCTCTCTGCTTCATATACCGCTCTAATCGCTTTTGTCTGTCCCTCATCTTCATCCTCCTTACTGAATCCCATGATTAACTACCCCGGATTTTCTTTTGCCGGTTGACGTTTTTTGTGGACGCATATAATTTATGCCTTCACTAATTTTCTTTTCCAACACAGCAAAATTGGGATTCAAAAATTCAACTGCTGCCGTATTATAGTTTCTCAAATCAAATGGTTCGTTTCTTGCACCTGATTTTTTAACCCAGCAAACCGTTGGCTTGCCTTTTACTTCTTTGATGATTCTCTGTTCACAAGTTAATCCATTCATATATTTTTGGTCGTATCCACGGTCAATGTTGACCGGGAAGTGGCAGTAACCGGGTCCATACTCGTTGATATATAGTCTTGACAGCACCGTCTCTTTTCCGGCATTAACACCAAGCATCAGTATCGGAACATTGTATTCGTTGTGTGTTGATTTCTTGTGCAAAAGAGGGATTCCATTGGTTCCCATTCCCTTGATGCCATAAATCATTTTCTTTTTCCTCTGCATTGCTTTTAACCACTTATACGACTGCGTCGTAAAATGTCCGCCGGTATCAATAAAAGTACATGCGATGTTCAAGGTTTGTCCATTTTCAAAAGTAAACGATTTGGAAAGATATCCTTCCAGTTCATCCCAAATAGTATCTTTTTCCAAATTACCATACATCTTTTCATAACTAATTCCCCAGGATTCATACCCGGCTCCCCATCCGCACACTTCGATTTCAAAACGATCATCCTGTACATCCACTGCTGCTGTAAGTAAAAGCACACCTTGTGGAAGTTCTGCCGTATATTTTTCGCGTCGGTTAATAAGGTCATTTGTATCTGCTTTTGCTCCAATTACTTCATATGGTTCTCCAAGAGCGGTATTAACCCATGTCTTAAGTTTATAATCAGAGCCATTTTCTTTTTTGTCCTTTACTGCATCCAGATAGGCTTCTTTTATGTCTTTCCATCGCTTCCATGGAGATGCCATCTCATTCAGATGAAATCCTCTCACTTCTGTTACAGAAGGATTCTGTGCCACAAACATTCCAGGCTGTTCCTTCCACTCATCTTCGGATAACTTTTCATCACAATGATCACACTTCATCATCATATCTTTAAAATCAAGATTGTCCCATTTAAATGGTGTATACTTTCCACAATACGGACATTGTACACACCATTCTTCCTGCGAAGATTTCAAATATTCTTTTTCTATCCTGCTGACACCTTTTTCAGTCGGCGTCGACACCAGGACCACCTTTCGATTCCAAAATGTAGTGGTTCGCTTATCTGCCAAATCAACCGGGTCACCTTCTGTTCCTGCGGATGCCGGATATCTGTCTACCTCGTCCAAAAGTAGGATTCGAATTGGCCTTGATGCAAGATTGGTTGGCGCATTGGCTCCAATCATGGTAATATGCCCTCCTGGAAACTGCTTATGTAAAATCGTATTCGCCGTGTCACGGCTTTTCGCCATTCCATAGATTTCTTTCAAGCAATCTGTATCTCGTATCATAGGTGCCAATCTGTCTTTTGAAAACGCCTGTGCCATTGAATCTGTCGGATTGACCACCATGATTGGCGATGGATCATGCTCTGAATAATACCCAATCGTATTAAGTAGCATTTCTGTCTTTCCTACCTGTGCCGATGTCATCAGCACCACACGCTTTAGTCCTGGACTACTTATCGCATCCATGATACTTCTCTGATAAGGTGCCCGGTCAAGATTCCATCTCCCCGGTTCTGCAGATGATTCTCTCGATAGCCTTCTGTTCTCTGCTGCCCAGGAAGATATCGTTAATGGTTTTGGTGGCTCCAATACTTCAAATATTTTCTCAAACAGATTTACTGTCTTATATTCAATCTTATGAATCATTTGAGCCTTCCTCCAAGTCTACATAATCATCGTTATAGAATTCTTTTGGATTGTACTGACGCAATTCCATCAATATATCTGTCATTTCTTTTTCAAGATATGTCTGTATCTGTGCGGCATCATACATATTTGCAAGTACCGGTGCTGACTTGGATGGATGGCTCATAAGTTTAGTGCGAAATGCCACAAGCATATCACACATCACTGCGCGAACATCTTCACTCTTATGCATGGTTCCTTCCATCAGGTGCAGTTTCAGTTCAGACATATGCATCTTAACCACTTCATGCTCTGCCTTTACTGTATCAAGATCTAAACCATCACTTAATGATGTTGATTCTTCTCTCGCCACCTTCAATGTCAGTATGTAATTAACCAATGATTCTTTTAACTTGTATCGCCCCTTGGATGCTCGAACCAGTATTCCTTCTTCCGCAAGTCCACGGACACGTCGATCAGTCACACCAATAATATCAGCAAGCACTGTTGCATTCACAGTAATTGCTGATATATCATCCACTTTTTTACTTTCGGAAACCACATTAACCACCTCCAACGGAAACGGCAACCGTCAATTTTTTATTTTTAAAACTAGACACAAATCGCGCTCATCGACCCGCAATAAAATTTTGGTGCGTCACAGTACCTTGCAAAAATTCGCAAAAAATGTGTCAGATTCTGACTCTTTTTTCTCTGTTTATTCATTTGACATATCTGTAATTCTGTCAAATGCTCAAATGATTTTTTCTTCTAATAAGTGCCTTACTTTTTTTCAACATGCATTTTACATTTTCTTTTTATGTCAAACAAAATCTCGCAATCATCCGAATTTCCGTTTATTTTAAATAAAAAAAGACTATTGAAGCAAATCAACGTCCAAATACAACTTATCTTTCGTATCCTGATTGACACCAATATACCGTAATGTGACGGATGGGTCGTCATGATTAAACACATCCATAAGCAAGGCAACATCGTGTGTCTTTTGATACATATGATATCCAAATGTTTTTCTAAGGGTATGTGTACCGACTGCACCCACACCAAATTTTTCTGCTGCCTTTGACAAAATGTTGTAGGCTTGCTGTCGTGTCATGGGTTTGGTTTTCTTTTCCCCGTAGAAAAGATATTCATAGTTTTTCATGTCTACGATATACTCATCAATCTTTTCTTTCAAAAATTGATTCAATCGAATATTTTTCTCTTTTCCTGTCTTTCTTTCTCGGATTGACAAGTATTTCTGATTTCTTACTTGTCGCACTTTGATGCATAATATATCCGATATCCTTAATCCTGTGTAAATTCCAAAAGCAAACAACAATCCATTTCGTTTGTTCTGGTTGCTGAGATAATCATATATGTCATTCACTTTCCCAAGGTCGCGAATCGGCTGCACTGTGTTCATACATTCTCATCTCTCTTTCTGGCATAAGAAAAGCAGCCACCTCAACGATGGCTGCTCTCTCCTGCAATTTTTTCACGCTATCATATTAACACAGGTCAACACGACATTTCCACGACATCTTTAATTTTTTTCATTCGTTTCATCAATGTATGCCTGCATTAACTTTGATATCTGGCTCGCCTGAGAAACTCCGTTTGCTTGACAAGCCTTTGCAAACTCATCCGCTAACGTTTTTTTCATTCGATAAGATTTGGATATAATCCCCATCTTTTCTCGATAACGTTTGGATGCTTCCGTCTGACTGTTTCCCATCTTTCGCACCTCATTTCTTTTGTAAAAATACAATGATGTTCATAATAATTGAAATCAATGTCATTGACATAACTAATGCCAGCCACATGTATTTTGTTATAACTAACAATGCCAGCATTGTTAAAACTGAAACAACCTGCAAAATAATAATTATTTTTTCCATTGCTTTTTTTCCCGATGGCAGTTATAATATCGATAAGGGATAGGGCTTTCGCCCCTCCCACCCGATACGCTTACTTAAAAAGTGAAACGATTGATGTTACAATTGCTACAATGGCTTGAATGATGGTAACAATCAAAGCAACCGTTTTTAACTTTTTATGTAAGCGTTTTTTCTTTTTCCCGCTCATCGGTTTTACCTCCTTTTCTTTATTTCCCTTCCCTACTATGATTATATTATAGCATAGGGTGCTTCCTATGTCAATGTTTTTTTTATTTTTTTAAACTTTTTTCAATCCTCTGCACTTGCCGTTCTGAATAACCAACAATCTCAGCCGTCTGTCTTTGCGTAAATCCTTTTACTTTTCGATAGTATAATATACGTGCCTGAATCGTACTTTGGTTATTCGCATATGTCTTATCATATAAATGCTTGATTGTCTTTAATTGAGCCAAACGTTCCAATTGTTCCTGCAATATATCTTGCTGATTTGCTATCTGGGTGATTGCCTCAGCAAAAGAAAGTTTCTGGTTGCCCCCTTTCACACGATCCGCAGAATAATCCATGCTTTTCAATCTTGATGATGGACCAGAAAATGCATCTGTGGCTTTTAAATAATTTTCAATCGAGTCACGTATCTGCATAATCGTTGATTCAAGTTCATCAATTTCTTTGCAAAGTGAATTGTAAATATCTAAACTCATCTTTTTCCCTCCTAGAAATAAAAAAAGACATGCCACAAAAAAGCATGTCTCTGTCTTTTATTTTTTTATTTTATCATTTATATCTTTTTTTTTCAACAAAAAATAGCAAGTCAACCCCTTAAAAACTTGCTATTTTTCTTATGTTCTGAAAGATAGGAATAAAATTTCCCTTTCCAAATTTAGGGGTAACCATGGAGTAATCAGAACACTTGTTTAATTTTTTTACGTGAAACAACGTAGTTTCAACACTTTCACGTTTTTAAAACAACGGAGACGGAGGGATTCGAACCCTCGTGCCCGTGAAGGCAAAACGATTTCGAGTCGTTCTCGTTATGACCACTTCGATACGTCTCCGAATGTGCCTTTTTTCAAACGCACCTATTTATTTGTACCATTTTTTGAGATATTTGTCAATGCTTTTGTTAAAAAGATTTCTGCAATCAAATTTTCCTGCATTCGCCCGGTTTTAAATCGCTCTTCCAAGTCAACACGCATCTCCAATAAGGACATCAACGTATCTTTTGTAAAATGTTTTTCCTGATTGCGGTACTTTTTGATGGTAAAAAATGGGATTCCAATCTTTGCTGCCAAATCACGATCTGACAAACTGCGTCCTCCTTCTTTAACCTGCAACAAAATATTGATATGTCGTCCCAGCATGTGCAAAATCTTCAGGGGGGGCTCTTTTAATTCAAGTAAATCTGCATAAAGAGCAAACACCTTCTCCTGCTCTCCGGCAATGACGGCATCCATCATTTCAAACAATTTTCCAACCGTTTGTCCCGAACAAATAGCTTCTACATCCTCCTCTGTAACAACTTCTCTCTCTCCCATATAACCAAGAAGTTTTGCCAGTTCCGAAGCCAGCATATCCATTTGAAAGCCCACGCGAGAGACGATAAATTCCGCAGTCGAACGGGAAATCTTTTTTTTATATTGGGCAAAATATTTGGCAATCCAGGGCACCAATTCAACCTCCGACCGGAGCACACATTCTGTCACACATCCATTTTTTTGAATCCATTTATAAAAACGATTTCTCTTGTCCACCTGCTTTTCCACAAAGATAACGTAAGTTGTCTCTGGAAATTGCTCTATCATTTCCACCATATCATTGGACTTTTTAAAAAGTTGCGTATTTTCTAATAAAAGGAAACGAGATTCATGAAAAAAAGGCAATGTATTTCCTATGGACTGCACCTCTTCCAGGGAAATTTTTTCTCCTTCAAAATAAGAGGCATTCATATCATCCCCCGGCACAGTCAAGGCAGCTTTTAATCGATTTTTATAATTTCGAATCAAATAGGTTTCCTCCCCATACAAAAGATGAAATCGAGAGAGCTCACCTGATTTTAACTGTGCATCTATCGTCAACATATCCTTCACCTCACAATAATTAAAGTTTCATTTTATTCATTATAACATGATTTTTTCCACCTCTCAATCCTTAAAATGCCAACATCTTTTTTGCTTTTTTCGATATTCTGCAAATAATGCTCCTTTTTCTGCCGTATTCCACCAGATGCATGAATGTTTTTCCAGACGCTCCAAAGTCTCCTTTGATGGATGCCCGTATCGATTTTGATAACCGGCAGAAATAAAACCATACGCGGGAGAAATCTGTTGCAAAAAGGAATCTGAAGACGAATATTTCGACCCATGATGTCCCACTTTCAAAATATCATAATTCTGCCCTTTCAACTGTAATTGTTCTTCGCCTCTTTCACCCAAGTCTCCTGTTGTAAAAAGAGACAGGTTCTCATATCGAATTTCCAAAGTAAGAGAACCATCATTGGCATCTTCCCAATCGTAATTGGGGGCTGGGTGAAGACAAGTAAGTTCCATTTTTCCGCAACGCAAATGATTTCCTTTTTTGATTTTCTGCACAGAAATTCCGCTTTTTTTCACAGTTTTTTCCAATTTTTCCAATCCTTCTTCCTTTTTTTGTAATTGGGGAATATAAATCTTTTGAATCCGGATTCCAAGTTTTTCATTTGATTGAATCAATTCCCGGATTCCACTGATATGATCTTCATCTCCATGGGTGATAAAAACTGCCTGAATTTCTTTTCTTCCATAGAATTTCAAAAATTTACTAATTCGATATTTTCCAATTTCTTTTTCCGTAGTGCTGCCGCCATCGATTAAAAAAGTCTTATTTCCACAAAAAATGCATGCACAGTCTCCCTGTCCCACATCCAATTGAACATATTGAAATTCAAACCGAGGTGTAAATATCATCAATATGCCTGACAGCAAGGACATACATACTGCCATTTTTCTATTATCTCTCTGTAGCCCCCAAAAATATAAGGCAAGAAATAAAATCAGATAATAAACTACTATTTTCCACAGGTCCGGTCTTCCCATCACCCAGGTGCTGCATGGTAATTGATTTATCATCTGGCACACCCACTCATAAAATGATAAAATCCAATGAGCTGAAGCAAGGATAAACCCACCTGCCAGAGGCCAGAAAAGACACAGCACGCAGCCTAAAATACCAATTCCTAAGAGGAAAGACAAAAAGGGAAGCAAAATAAGATTGGCTACGATAGAATAAATACATATTTCATAAAAATACCATAGTAAGACAGGAAGTGTTACAAAAAAGGTCCATATTGTCACACACAACGTCTTTTTCCACTCTTCCATTTTTTTCTGCCTTTCTTCTGTCATCTCTTGAAAAAGAAGAATTCCGCCTGCAGTAACAAAAGACATGACAAATCCGCATTGAAAAAGCTGTAAGGGATTTTGTATTAATATCATGCAACCACTGATTGACCATGCCGTAAATCCATCATAAGTTTTACCCAAATATCTTGCCAGTAAACGAATCCATAACATCCATACAGCCCGGGAAGTCGCTACAGGAAATCCCGTAAATTGCCCATAAAGTAACAATAAAATCATAGTAACAATAACTGCCATTTTCATTGGTAGCAAATATTTTCTTAACCAATCAAATAATACTCCACCAAGAAGGGAAATATGTAGTCCGGAGATAGCAAGCATATGGGCCACACCAGTTTGCTGGTATAACTCTTTTATGTCAGCATCCAGTCTGGACTTATCCCCCAAAATCATTGCCCCTAATAGTCCGGCATCCTTCTCTCCCATAACAGTAGATAATTGTCGCATCATCTTTTCTCTCCACACAAAAAAGAACTGCTTAACAAGATGAGAAGAAGTATCCAAAATTTTAATCTTTTTTGCATACACTCGTGCTGTTATCTGTTTTGCTTCATAATAAGAATAACTATCAAATTCTCCCGGATTCCCGGCTTTTTCAAATGTTTTCAAAGTTCCTTTTACTTGAATTTTATTTCCGATTTGGATGGAGGAAAATAAATCATTTTCGGTTTTTGAACTCACTGACGGATACAATAGAATCTTCTGCAATAAGAACGGAGTCTTTTCTTGAGATAACTCTTGAATTTTGGATAAATAAATCACTTTACCGGAAGAGGAGGGAACAATGTCCGTTACCCTTCCTATACAAATAAACTGTTCTTGCTCCCAAGGAGAAGGAACTTTGTTTTCACGGAAATGATTCCAAATCAAAATTCCTAATATCAGGAGCAAAAATAGTATTCCCATCGGACGTCTAAATTTTATTCTTTTCATCCCCTTTTATCCTTTGCTTGCTCCTCGAACCATGTCCAGATTTCTCTCAAAAGAGCCGGCAAAATCTTTTACATCCCCGTAGGTTTCCTGCTGTTCCCCATCGATGGTAAATTGAACTTTACTAACATCAGATAGTTCACATAATGTATTTACAATAGAATAAACAACAACGGCCCCCTTTACATCCGCCTGCATATTCATAAACTCCCTGCTAAAATCCACATAGCATACATGGTCACGTATCGTAAGAGAATTTAGTTTAGTTCCTGACGGAATCGTATCACGAACCTCAGATGTATTGGCATCGGATATTTCATCTGGTCCCTTTAACAATTGTTCCACCAGTAACCGTGCCAAAGGAACCGTCATATCATGAGTAAGTTTCGTTGAAATTTCTCGCATTTCCGTCCCCTCATTGGAAGAAAAATACAACGTAACATATTTTTCCTGGGTATATCCTTCTCCCCCAACGGAATCCAGAAAGGAGAGTTTACTCATGATTCCCACATTTTCGCCATCGATTGTCAAAGGCTCCTCTTCCACATAAAATTCCACATATTCCACGCCATCTAACTGGCACAAAGTCTTTACAATGGAAGCTCTCAGCAATACCTCATCAATTTTATCCAGATTATAATAAGAGGATAAAAAATAAATTGTTAACTGCTTCTCCTTCAATTGGAAATCTCGAATATCTGCTCTTTTTTTAAAACAATCCAATAATTCCTGAATAAGGACAACATTATCTTTGTTTTCACCTTGCATTTCATATTCAGCAGATTCCAAATGAGAGCCATCCTCTGCCACTTGATATAAAATAATATTTCCTTTTCCCTGATATGCAACATTTCTTTGACATCCACAGCACAATATCAGGACAAACATACTTATGATAAACATACGAAACTTTTTCATGATAAATCTCCCCCTTTTGCCTGATAAATAAGTGGGATACGAACTGCAAATGTTGTCCCCTGTTTTTCTACACTATGGACCTTGATAGAACCACGGTGAAGCAAAATTGCGTTTCGCGTAATTGCCAATCCCAAACCATTTCCACCAGTCTCACGGGATCTTGCTTTGTCAACACGATAAAAGCGTTCAAAGATATGATCCTGTAATTCCTCCGGAATCCCCACACCGGAATCTGCCACCCGCAGATAAAAGAACTTATGATCGGCATTCAGGGTAACACGCACCCAGCCATTGTCGAAATTATACTTAACTGCATTTTCAATAATATTGGTAAAAGCCATCCCCAGTTTCACACTATCGATTTGTGCGCTTACCGGACGAACACTTTCAAATATAATCTCAATATTTCGTTGAGATGCAATAGGGGTAATCCCCTTTAAAATTCCTTCAATAAACTCATTAATGTTCACTTCTTCAATGTACATCTGCACTGCCGATTTATCCATTTTAACAAGTGATAATAAGTCGTTTACGATTTTGTTCATTCGATCCAGTTCCTGGTTGATATCTCCCATAAATTCACGATACAATTCCACCGGGGTGTCCTCCTGCATCATTAGGGATTCCACCAACACCTTTATGGAAGTAATGGGGGTTTTTAACTCGTGAGACACGTTGGAAACAAACTCCTGTCTGGAATCTTCTAAATTTTGCACCTTCGAAAGCATGGAGTTGATGGCAGAGGATATCTGTTCCACTTCCATATTATCCCGTATGTCAATCTGCTCACTAAAATCCCCAGACTCAATATGACGAATGGAAGCAACCATTTTTTTCAATGGTTTCACCAATTTCCCTGTGTATAACCAGGAAACCACAATAATAATTACTGCAATTAATAAAATAATAGAAATACACACTGTTTGTATATTATCAAACAGCGATTGAATGGACTGAAAAGAAAAATTCATAACAATAACACCATAAACGGATTTATGGTCTGCACTGTCAACAGGAAGATACACTTCCACATTGTTTTTATGCTGATTGACAATTTGGGTGGTATTGCCACGGAAACACTGAATCACTTCCGGAATAATCACAACTCCTCCCTCTTCGAGACCATAGGTATCCCGGACCACCTTTAACTTGGAATCAATAATCAAAATTCGCCCATCGTACATATCCGAAACTTGTGAAAGTTCCGTATCTACTCTTTCACTTTGTTCTCCTTCTGCCGTCAGATATCCGGAACCTACGATAAGATTAGAAATAACATTTCCACGAACCTGTATCTCAGAAATCCGTTGACTAATACTTCTTGTACGATACACATTTAACAGAACAAGAGAAAAGATAATAAGAGGCACTATGCCAATTACTACAAAAACTCCTAAACTTTGTATACGAATACTTTTAAATTGATGAAAAAAGTTTTTAAGCCTGGAAATAATAACCAACACCCCATTTTGTATGTATATAATTTGGTTCGCTTGGTACTTTCTCTATTTTTTCACGCAAGCGTCTTACATGGACATCTACAGTACGAACATCTCCAAGATACTCGTATCCCCAGACATCATTTAAAAGTTTTTCTCTACTATAAACTTTATTGGGATTGTTCATTAAAAGTTCAAGTAAATCAAACTCTTTTACTGTCAAATTAACTTCTTTATCATCAATAAATACTCGTCTACTGTCAAGATCAATCTTCATATCTCCAAAAATACGCAAATTAGAATCTTCTTCCGCTTTTGTTTCTTTTTTGGAACTTCGACGCATAATTGCCTTAATACGTGCTTTTACTTCTAAGATATTAAATGGCTTTGTAATATAATCATCCGCACCATATTCCAAACCCAGAATCTTATCCATATCTTCCCCTTTTGCCGTAAGCATAATAATAGGAACATCTGAAAATTCACGTATTTGCTGACAAACTTCAAATCCGGAAAGTTTTGGAAGCATGACATCCAATAAAATGACATCATATGTATTTTGCTTGACAGCATTCAATGCCTCTTCTCCGTCATACGCAGAATCCACTTCCATGCCATCCTGCTCTAAACTAAAACGTAATCCCTTAACAATCATTTTTTCATCATCCACTACCAAAACTTTCTTTGCCATACGCTTCTCTTCCTTTCTACATCAAAATGTTCTCATTTCCTCTTTTAAACGCATATCTGAGATTGGATTTTATCAAAAACACCCTCTTTAATTCCTGTAATATTCATTAAATCTTCTATTTTCTGAAATCTTCCATTTGCCTCACGATATGCAATAATCGCAACCGCCTTTGCCTCGCCAATACCGGTTAATGTCATCAATTCTTCCTTCGATGCCTGATTTAAATTCACCTTGCCGGAATTGGCATCTGTCCCTTTATTTTGTGATTTCTCTTTTTTCTTATTGTCTTTGGAGGAAGCAATCGTAAGCTGTGTACCATCTTCCACCACTTCCGCCTGATTTATCATACTGACAACAGCATCCTTGGTAAAACCGCCAGCTTTATCTACTACTTCAATCACACGGGGTTTATGCTGAAAAATATAAACACCCGGTTTTTTTACAGCACCCACAATATGAACATAAATTTGTTCCATATCCTGCTCCGTCTGCTCCAGCTGCCCGGCCTGCTCCTTTGTCACATCCACATTCTCCGTGGTTTCCGGCTCGTTTTCTCCATACAGCCACAGACAGCCACAGATACATATCCCAACTAGAATCATAAAAATGATATTTTTTTTATACTTCATTCGAAATCTCTCCTGTTTCCAGGAACAAATCACAAAAGTGCACATCTTTATTGTAATACTGAATTTACTTTTTTACAATAAAAAAATAATTTTTTTTTATCATTTCCATTTAAAGGTGAATATTCCTAGGATTATTATAGCTAAACCAACTATTTCCCGCCATTTAAAGGGTTGTTTTTCCACTCCGAACATACCTAACAATTCAATTATATAGGAAATCAATAATTGAGCTGTTATAATGAAAATTACTGCTCTTGCCGGTCCACATTGATTCATTGCCTGGATTACCGTATAGGTAATAAAAGCTCCAATAGCCCCTCCAAGAAGCATATATTTGGGATGAACCTGCATCAAATTAGATATACTTCCTTCTCTTCCTGTAATAATCCAAGCTGCCACGCATACAACAAAGGCCGTAATTTGAACAAATGCTGCTGACATCCATATGCTGCTTTGTTTTGTCACTTCCGCATTAAACACCCCTTGTATGCTCATTAAAGCCCCGGATATTAACCCAATTATGATTCCGAACATAAAAAAACAGCCATCCTTCCTTTTTTAATTAAGTATAGCTGTTTTTTTGTCCTTTTATTCAATGTAATGATACTTTTACCAGCCTAATGTCCGATATTCACTGACGCGATCACGCATCAGCAACTCTTTTAAGGCTTGTGTGGCCGCCTTATCATGGAACAACACTGCATTAATTTGTTCTACAATAGGCATAGATACATGATGGCGATTTGCCAATTCCATGGCAGCCTGTGCACAATTTACACCTTCCACCACCTGTTTTACTTCTGCTTTTGCTTCTTCCAGGGTTTTTCCTTGTCCCAGAAGATAACCGCAATTATGATTGCGACTATGTTTACTGGTACAAGTTACAATCAAATCACCGATTCCGGATAATCCAAAGAAGGTTTCCATTTTTCCACCAAGTTCAACGCCCAATCGACTGATTTCCAATATGCCTCTGGTCATTAATGCCGCTTTGGTATTGTCACCCAGTTCCATGCCATCCAGCATTCCGGCAGCCAAAGCAATCACATTTTTCAAAGCACCGCCGAGTTCAATTCCAATCATATCCGGGCTGATATAAACACGGAATCGCTCATTCATAAACACATCCTGTATAAAAATACCGGTTTTCTCAGACTTAGCACCTACCACCACCGTTGTGGGTATTCCACGTGACACCTCCTCCGCATGACTTGGTCCGGAAAGAACGGCAACATCTGCCATAGGAAGCACATCTGTCAGAACTTCACACAAAGTCATCAAGGTTTCATCTTCAATTCCCTTTCCAACATTTACAATAATCTGACCATCCCGTATGTATGGTTTAGCTAATTCCGCAGTAGAGCGAACAAAAGGAGATGCCACTGAAAAGACGATGATATCCTGTTCGGTACAAGCTCTCTCTAGTTCATCCTCAATTTCAATACTTTCCGGAAGTTTTACTCCGGGTAGACGGTCCACATGTTCTCTTTTTTCACGAAGCATATCTGTCTCTGCTTTGATTTTGGACCAGATTGTCACTTTGTGTCCATTGTTTGCACATAAGATTGCCAGTGCTGTCCCCCAGCTTCCGGCACCTAAAAAACTAATTTTCTTCACTCTTTTTCTCCTTTTTTTCACCTAATTTATTTTCGGTACCATGAATCAAACGAATTATGTTTGGTTTATGTTTTATGTAAGCCAAAAGGGTAAACATGAGGCTCACAATCAAAATCAATGGAAAAATCGGGCTGTCCCGATAATATAGTATGGTAAATATAGGAATATACCAAACAACAATTAAAGAGCCCAGGGAAACATATCTTGTCAATGCCACCACCAGAATAAATATTGCCAATCCTACGGCAATAAAAATCGGATGGAGATTGGATACCACAATCACGGCAGCTGATACGGCAATCCCCTTTCCTCCTTTAAAATGCAGATAAAACGGAAAATTATGTCCCATTACCACACCAAAACCGGCTAATAAAGTAAATAAGTATGTGATATCATCCCCATAACCCATGGCAGGACAAAAAACAAATTTCACAAAGAGAGTTGGTATAAATGCTTTTACCAAATCTCCAAGAAAGGTGAGCGCTCCGGCCTTGGCTCCCAAAGAACGTAACGCATTGGTAGTTCCTATATTTCCACTTCCGGTGGAACGAATATCCAGACCATTTTTCTTTCCCACAAAATAGCCGGTAGAAAAACAGCCAAAGCAATATCCAATCAATAAAATAATAACACCCGTTATAATGTAATTCACGATTATTTCTCCTTCCGTTCACGAATGAACATTCGTATCGGCGTTCCCACAAAGCCAAAAGTATCACGAATGCGATTTTCAATATAGCGTTGATATGAAAAATGCATCAATTCTTTACTGTTGACAAACAAAACAAAGGTCGGTGGCTTTGTTGACACCTGTGTAATATAAAATAATTTCAGACGTTTTCCTTTGTCTGAAGGTGGTTGCTGCATAGCCACCGCTTCCATCAGAATTTCATTAAGAACTCCAGTTTGAATCCGCATGGAATGAAACTGAATCACTTTTTCAATATAGTCAAACAATTTATTGGTACGCTGTCCCGTAAGTGCAGAAATAAATACAATTTCAGCATAAGGAACAAAGGATAGAATTTCCCGGACTTTCGAGGTGTACTCTTTCACTGTCTGATTATCCTTTTCCACAGCATCCCATTTGTTTACAGCAATAATCAATCCTTTTCCCCGCTCATGGGCAATTCCGGCAATCTTGGCGTCCTGTTCCGTAACGCCTTCCACCGCATCAATCATTAATATAACTACATCGGAACGCTCAATTGCTGCCACAGTGCGAATGATACTATATCGTTCCAAATCTTCTTTGATTTTGTTTTTACGACGAATTCCAGCCGTATCAATAAAAACATATTCTTTTCCATCCCGAACAATCTCTGTATCAATGGCATCTCTTGTGGTTCCTGCGATATCCGAAACGATGACGCGGTCTTTTCCTAAAAGTTTGTTAATCAACGAAGATTTCCCGGCATTGGGCTTTCCCACAATGGCAATTTTCGGACGATCATCCTCTTCTTCCTCAAATTTTTCTGCTTCCACCAGTTCCCAGACAGCGTCTAACATATCTCCCAACCCCAATTTAGAGGAAGCAGAAACCGGATGGGGTTCTCCGATACCGAGATTATAAAATTCATATACATCCGGCATAAATTTTTCAAAATTATCCACCTTATTTACCACTAAGATAATCGGTTTCCCTGATTTACGAAGCATATCTGCCACTTTAAAGTCCGCATCTACAAGTCCCTGCCTCACATCGGTAATAAACATAATTACGTCTGCTGTCTCGATGGCAATATTGGCCTGCTCTCGCATATGGGAAAGCATGGCATCCTTCGTATCCATCTCAATACCGCCGGTATCAATCAACGAAAGGCTATGATCCAGCCATGTGATGTCGGCATAAATTCGATCCCTGGTCACTCCGGGATAATCTTTTACAATTGATATTTTTTCTCCGGCAAGAGTATTAAATAATGTTGACTTTCCTACATTGGGACGGCCAACAATTGCTACTATTGGTTTACTCATTACAATTCCTCCATCCGTATATTCTACTAAATATTCAGAATAAAATCAAGTATTAGTATGCGTCAAAGGCATTCTTAATATGTAAAATCTCATTTCCATCCATGGCAACCACATCAAAACGCATCGCCTGATTTAGTGGGATTTGGTGCTCAAAAATATAATTTCTGGCTGCATAGCATATTTTTTGCTGTTTTCGCGGTGGCACCGCATAAATACTTCCACCGTATTTTTTGTTCTTACGGTATTTTACCTCGATAAAAACTAAATATTCCTCTTTTTTGGCAATAATATCGATTTCGGCCTGACGACATTGATAATTACAGCAAAGGATTTCATATCCTTTATTCTGTAAATAATTTGCCGCCATCTGTTCCTTTTCTTTTCCCAACTGTCGTTTGTTCAATCCATATCCCTCAATTTATTTCTTATTTCCTGTGTTTTCGGTTACATTTGTAAAATAATATCTCGGATTTCCTCTTCTGCAACGGGTCTTGCATAGACATCTTCTCCAAAAGTCATCACATCGCCGATTCCCTTTTGAAATACAAAACGCAATTTGCCGTCTCTTACTTTTTTGTCCGTATATAGTTTTTGAATCAATTCTTCCCGATTGATATAAGAAGGAATTTCAACCGGTAATCCCACTTTTTTTTGCAACGCAATCACACGCTGTCTCTCTTCTTCGGTTAAAAAGCCCAGTTTACATCCCAGATTTACCTGTGCAACCATACCAATGGACAATGCTTCTCCATGAAGCAATCGATAATCACTGACCGTTTCAATAGCTCTTCCCACAGTATGTCCCAGATTCAAAATCTCACGGAGACTTTTTTCCTTCTCATCTTTCATGACAACCTGATATTTTACATTGCAATTTTTTTCAGAAATATATTCACATACCTCAGGCTGACATTGCAAAATTTCATCCACATGACCTTCGATATATTGGAAAAATTCATAATCTGCAAGACAAGCATGTTTAATGGTCTCTGCCATTCCGTTGATAAGATGCTCTTTCGGAAGTGTTTTCCAGGCGTCAATATCCACATATACCTTTTTCGGCTGGTAAATCAGACCGATAAGATTGGTGGCAAGTTTCGTATCTACTGCCGTCTTTCCACCAATGGAGGCATCTGCAGCCGCCAATAAGGTAGTGGCATAATTGACAAAGGGTACCCCTCTTCCAAAAGTTCCGGCTACAAAACCGGCCAAATCCGACACAACGCCTCCCCCAACAGCAACCACACAACAGTCTCTGCGAAATTCTTTGGCAAGCATGGCATCTTCCAGCATTTCTTTGGTCTCTCTCACTTTACTTTTTTCTCCCGCCGGAAACACAAATAACTCTGCCTGTACTCCCGCCTGAATCAGTTGCTCATAAATCGGTTTACCATACAACGGTTCCACATTGGAATCCGTAATCACTGCAAATTTATGTATATTTCCCACAAGTCCGCCGGTTAAATCCCCAACCAGTTCCGGAATCAGATTTCTTCCGATTTGCACATCATAGGAATCATCAACTACTTTCTTTAATTCAACTCGAAAATTACTCATCACATTTCCTCCTGCTCATAATGTATTTATTGTACCACAATTCTGATTTTCTTACAATTGCTTTCTTGGGCTCATCTTGACTTTTTCTGTTGATTATGATATTATGCAAGTGTTTTTTATTATGTACGATACAAATCAGCAGGTAACTGCCACACAAAGTTCGTACAAATCATATTTTTCACAAAACAATTTTTTATAAATGCATACATTACATTAGGATAAGAGCCTTTTTACAAGGTTCTATGTTTTGATTGCAAAAATATGGAGGATAATATTATGTGTGGAATTATTGGATATGTCGGTTCTTCCGACGCAAAAAAAGTATTAATTGATGGCTTACAGACATTGGAATACCGTGGGTATGACAGTGCCGGAATTTCTTTTTTTCACGAAGATACCATTGAAACCGTAAAAACTGTGGGAAAAGTTTCTGCTCTTCGCCATCTTGTAAAAGAAAAAGCTACAGATAAAACCTCTTTTTGTGGCATTGGGCATACGCGGTGGGCGACTCATGGTGGTGTTTCTTCCACCAATTCCCATCCGCATACAGCCGGAAAGGTCACTTTGATTCACAATGGGATTATAGAAAACTATCAAAAATTGCAGGCAGACTTAGAAGAAAAAGGGAAAAAACCAATTTCCCAGACAGATACCGAAATTGCAGCTATGGTTATCGATGACTGCTATCATGGAGATCCGGAATCCGCCATCCGTGAAGCTGTCTCAAAATTAACCGGTGCCTATGGCTTTTGTATTATGTTTTCTGATATTCCGGAAACCATTTATGCTATCCGCAGCGGAAGCCCTTTGGTCGCTGCACATACCGATAAAGGTTCCATCATTGCATCGGATATGGTTGCCCTTGTGAATCACACCAAACACTATTTTGTTTTAAAAGAAAATCACATCGCAAAGATGACAAAAGAGGAAATTATTGTCAAAAATGAATACGGCGAAATCTACGGTCCAACCATTCATCACATCAGTTGGGATGTAGGGGCAGCGAAAAAAGGCGGTTATGAATATTTTATGATGAAGGAAATTCACGAACAGCCGGATGCGCTTCGCAATACGATCCGTCCAAGATTGGTAGACGGTCTTCCAAATTTTGAAACCGATGGTGTCTCCGATGACATTTTTAAAAACATCAACCGTATCGTCATTACCGCTTGCGGTACAGCCATGCATGCCGGTTTGATTGGCCGCAATATGATAGAACGCTTGGCAAGAATTCCTGTTACCGTTGAAATTGCATCGGAATTCCGATATCAGGATCCTATCATTGACGAACATACCCTTTTAATTACCATTTCTCAATCTGGTGAAACCGCGGATACTCTGGCCGCTTTGAAACTGGGAAAAGAAAGAGGAGCCAAAACCCTGTCTGTGGTTAATGTAAAGGGATCTTCCATTGCCCGGGAAAGCGATTATGTTTTATATACTCATGCCGGTCCGGAAATCGCTGTAGCCAGTACAAAAGCCTACTCGGTACAACTTGCTGTCATGTATCTGATTGCCTTTCGTCTTGCCTATGTCACCGGAACCTGTTCCACAGAGGAAACCCAAAAATACATGGATTCTCTGGTTCATGTGGCAGATTCTGTTGAAGAAGCACTTTCTTTCGACAATCAGGCAGAAAATATCTCACATCGATTAGCAAAAGCCAATGATATTTTCTTTATTGGACGAGGTCTTGACTATGCCCTCTCCTGCGAAGGTTCTTTAAAATTAAAAGAAATCAGCTATATTCATTCCGAAGCGTATGCCGCCGGCGAATTAAAGCACGGAACCATTTCCCTGATTACGGACAATGTTCCAGTCATCGCTTTGGCAACCCAGCCGGATGTTTATGCCAAAGTAATTTCCAATGTCCAGGAAGTCCGTTCCCGTGGTGCAAGAGTCATTCTGATTACGGATAGTAATTCATCCGTGGATGCCAGTCTTTGCGACCACCAAATTATTCTTCCGGAAACGGACCCTCTCTTTACTCCTTTTGTTTCTGCAGTTATTTTACAATATCTTGCTTATTATGTTTCTGTGGAAAAAGGACTAAATGTAGATCAACCAAGAAACTTGGCAAAATCCGTAACAGTAGAATAATTTTGACAACCAAAAAACCAGAAATTTGCGGAATCCCCTCAAATTTCTGGTTTTATTTTTTATACAAATCACATTTCGGATAATTTCTTTTCCAAAGCTTCCACAACAGTTTTAAGAACTTTAATTCTGGCATAGTATTTACTATTACCTTCTACCACAATCCATGGGGCATTCTCGGTGGAAGTCCGCAAAATCATTTCATCCACGGCCTTTTCATAATCATCCCAACGAGCACGGTTTCGCCAGTCTTCTTCGGTAATTTTCCACTGTTTTTCCGGAATTTGCTCTCGTTCATGAAAACGCCGTTCTTGCTCATCTTTATCAATATGCATCCAGAATTTTAGTAAAATGCCTCCTGCATTGGTGATCTGCTCTTCCATATCGTTGATTTCACGATATGCACGTTTCCACTCTTTTTCCGTTGCAAATCCTTCTACACGCTCAACCAGCACACGCCCATACCACGTACGGTCAAAAATCGCCATATGACCGGCTTTTGGGAATTTTTCCCAGAAACGCCAGAGATAATGATGTGCTTTTTCAATATCATTAGGAGATGCCGTCGGCACCACTTCATATCCTCTGGGATCCATGGCCTGGGTTAATCTCTTGATGGCTCCGCCTTTTCCACCGGCATCCCAGCCCTCAAAAGCAAGTACCACCGGAAGTCGTTTCAGATACATTTGATTGTGTAAAGAGCGAAGTTTTTTCTGTAATTTCTTTTTTTCTTTTTGATATTCTTCTTTCGTCATGGTTTTTGACAAATCAATCCCATGCAATACTCCATTTCGAAAACAATCTTCTGCCGGTTCTTGCTGCGGCAGTTCTTCAGACTTATTGTTGGTCCGACTCAAGGCTTCTTCCATTCGTGAAACCAGAGTAGAAACAATCTTACATGTGGCATACAGCTTATTGGTTCCTTCTACAATAACCCATGGACATTCTGCAATATCCGTATGCACAAGCATGGTATCCTGTCTTTTCAGACACGCATCATAATTCTTATTATTTTCCTTTTCCTGCTTGCAGACACGCCATCTGGTATCTTCATCTTTTTCCATGTTTTCCAGACGCTTTTTTTGCTCCTTAGCTGAAATCAAAAGGAAAAATTTCACAATTAATGTGCCATCCTGAATCAACATCTTTTCAAATTCTACCGCATCTTTTTCGCTGATTTCACCTTCGTAAACTCCACGGTACCAACTTTGATCAAAGATATGCATTCTTCCCCGTTCCGGCGTCTTGGTGAAAAAACGCCAAAAATACGGTCGCATCCTCTCTTCTTCATTGGCTTTTCCAGTAGAAAACACACGATAACCTCGGGGATCCAAAAATTGAATCATGCGATTAATCATGGTACCCTTTCCTGCCGCATCAACCCCGTCGAAAATGACCATAACCGGAATCTTTTGTTCCCGACATTTTCGCTGCAGCTCCCCCAACTTGACGGAAAGCGAATCCATTTTCTTATCGTACTCTTCTTTTGTCATTTTTTTGTCTACATCCACTTGTTCAAGCATAAGCAATACCTCCTTTTAATCGGTAGAGCCAAAACCACCTTCTCCACGTACCGTCTGATCCAATTCCGATACTTCTTCATAGGTTGCATAAATATATGGTGCAATGACCATCTGCGCAACCCGCTCATCCTTTTCAATCATGACATCTTTGGTTGAATGGTTATGTAACGCCACCATAATTTCTCCACGATAATCCGAATCAATAACTCCTACTTTATTGGCAGGTGCCAGCCCCTGTTTGCATGCTTTTCCGCTTCTGGCATAAATCAAACCAACCAGACCTTCCGGAATGGACATGGCAAGGCCGGTAGGAATAAATACCGTTTCACCGGCAGGCACACAGACCGGATTTTCTAAACAAGCATACAAATCTGCTCCTGCTGCATATTCCGTCCCATAAGTTGGAATATGGGCATTCTCATTTAACTTTTTAAATACAATCTTTGTTTTCTGCACTATAATTTCCTCTCTTTATCTTCATCCCAAAGAATGATTTTTCCCGCCTCACGGGTCTTTTTCACATCAATAATCCGCTGGTTATCTGAACCACGAAAACGAATTTTTAAATTTTTTCGTTCTTCCACAAAAGGACCATCTATCAAAATATCAATATAGGACAATAATTCTCTGGTTTCCGGCACATGATCCAACATTTTTCCACAGATGTCTTCATCCAGCAAATACCCCGTATAACACCAGATATCTTTTTCCGGATATACTTCTTTCACCTTTCTAACCAAAGGCAAAAGACCTTCCTGGTTTTCCGGTTCAAAAGGTTCTCCTCCAAGAAGAGACAATCCCGATACATAAGATGGCTTCAAATAATCCAAAATCATATGAATTTCATCTTCCGTAAAGGGATTTCCATATTGAAAATCCCAAGTTTCTTTATTGAAGCAGTTCTTGCAATGGTGGGTACATCCACTTACAAAGAGAGATACCCGGATACCAAGTCCGTTGGCAACATCGTACTGCTTAATATCTGCATAATTCATTTTTCTATTCCTCAATCATGATTAGATATGTAGAACACGGGAATTAATCTCCTTGGTCTTTCCCACATTCCAGAAATTTTCTCCCAAATAACCACAGGTTCTTCTGGTTACATTCATCTTGTTGTGGTCCTTATTTCCACAGTTGGGGCATTCCCACTCTAAATCCTTATTTATCTTGATTTCACCATCAAAACCACACACATGACAATAATCCGATTTGGTATTAAATTCTGCATATTGAATGTTGTCGTAAATGAATTTCACAATTTCTTCCAATGCTGGCAGATTATGCTGCATATTTGGTATCTCCACATAAGAAATAGCCCCCCCGGAGGAAATTGTCTGAAATTGGCTTTCAAACTCAAATTTGTGGAAAGCATCTATTTTCTCACGGACATCTACATGATAAGAGTTGGTATAATAACCTTTATCTGTAATATCTTCAATAATGCCAAAACGCTCTTTATCAATTTCAGCAAAACGATAACACAAAGATTCTGCCGGTGTACCATACAGACCAAAACCTAAACCGGTTTCCTCTTTCCATGTATCCGTTGCCCGGCGAAGACGATTCATCACTTTCTTTGCAAACTCACTTCCCTTTTGCGTAGTATGACTCTCGCCTACCATCAACTTAGTTACCTCATACAAACCAATATAGCCAAGAGAAATGGTAGAATAGCCATCATGAAGCAGTTTGTCAATCTTTTCTCCTTTTTTCAAACGAGCGATGGCACCGTACTGCCAATGAATCGGACTGACATCGGAAGTCACTCCTTCCAAGGCATGATGACGACACATTAATGCTTCAAAACAAAGAGAAAGACGTTCCTCCAAAAGCTGCCAGAAATACTCCATATTTCCCTTTGCCAAAATACCAATCTGAGGAAGGTTCAGACTAACAACCCCTTGATTAAAGCGGCCTTCCCATTTGTAAGTTCCGTTTTCATCCTTCCATGGAGACAAGAAACTTCGGCATCCCATACAACTAAACACATTTCCTTCGTAATTATCCCGCATTTTCTTTGCTGAAATGTAGTCCGGATACAAACGTTTTGCCGAGCATTGTACAGCCAATCGGGTAATATAATCATATTTTCCGCCTTTTAAACAATTATGCTCATCCAAAACATAGATTAATTTTGGAAAAGCAGGAGTAACATATACTCCTTTTTCATTTTTAATCCCTTCCAGACGCTGACGGAGAATTTCTTCGATGATTTTAGCGTTTTCTTCAATATACTCGTCATCTCTGTCCAGATTTAAAAACAACGTAACAAAAGGTGACTGTCCGTTGGTTGTCATCAAGGTATTAATCTGATATTGAATGGTTTGAACGCCGGATTGGAGTTCATCTTTCACACGCTCTTCCACCATGCGTTCAAGAGTTTCCGCATCCACGGTATCTCCAAAAGTTGCCATATATCTCTCGCGATATTTGTCCGCACTTTTTCTCAGATATTTACCCAGGTGCCGAATATCCACAGACTGCCCCCCATATTGACTGCTTGCAACAGCCGAAATAATCTGTGTCACAACAGTACAAGCCACCTGAAAACTTTTCGGACTCTCGATTAACTTTCCATTCATGACGGTGCCATTTTCCAACATATCCCCAATATTTATCAAACAGCAATTGAAAATCGGCTGGATAAAATAATCCATATCATGAAAATGAATCATCCCCTCTTCGTGTGCCTTTACAATTTTTTCCGGAAGAAGAACTCTCTTCGTCAAATCTTTAGAAACTTCTCCGGCAATCAAGTCTCTCTGGGTCGATGCAATATAGGCATTCTTATTGGAATTTTCTTCCATTACATCTTTGTTACTATTTTGAATCAGACTCATGATAGAATCGTCTGTGGTATTTGCTTTTCGAACCAGTTCCCGGGTATATCGGTAAATAATATAAGTTTTTGCCAGGATAAATTTTCCTGCCGCCATCAATTTCTGTTCAATTAAATCCTGAATATCCTCCACCTGTATCGTCTCACTTTTGGTGGCCTCAATACTAGCTATAATCCCATCGATATCATCCTCTGACACTCGTTCAAACGGCTCTACTTCTGCATTTGCCTTTCGTATGGCAATCAAAATTTTATTCTGATCATAATCCACAACTCTTCCATCTCTTTTTACTACTTTCACAACGAATCTCCTTCCTTTTGTTTTTTCCTTTCGCTGTCATCATCTGAACTAACAGACTATGTGAAACATTATATCACTATTCTCTATTGCTGTCTACTACATCTTGTGATTTCATTTATTTTTTTTAAATTCACTACAATATATGGTAGTTGTTCGAATGCTGTAGAATTCGGAAGTTATGGCATTTGCGATAAATCATCTGAAATTTCCTATCTTTTTCGACAATATTTCTTGACATATTTATAACCATATGGTAACTTTTTTATAAACACATATTACAAGTTTATGAACATTTTCTTGTAATTGTGCATAAATTTATTATTGTATCTTAATGAGAAAGGAGTTAAAAATCATGGACAGACTTAGTTTAAAAACTGCAGCGAAACAGCAAATTAAGGGAAACATCGGCATACTTTTTGTTTGCCTTTTGATTGTAAGTGTACTGTCAAGTATTGTTCCCGGTGTTGCTGCAATCATTGTTGGTCCACCATTAACACTTGGATTAGCTATGATTTTTCTTGGGCTGACCCGAAATGAAAAGCCAGAAGTAAATACCCTGTTCAACGGATTCAGTTATATGGGACCATCCATCTTATTGTATATTATGGTTATCGTATTTACTTTCCTTTGGTCACTGTTATTCATTGTTCCAGGTATTATTAAGGGTATCAGTTACTCTATGTCATTTTTCATTTTGGCAGAGAATCCGGAAATGACTGCCAGTGAAGCTTTGAATGAAAGTAAACGAATTACTTCCGGTCATATCGGTGACATATTCGTACTTTCCCTTTCTTTCATTCCTTGGATTTTGTTGTGCTATATTACATGTGGTCTTGCACTTATTTATGTTCTGCCTTATATGCAGGCAACGATGGCAAACTACTACTTAGAATTGAAGAACAACTAATTTATGGAACGCAAAAGGGGATGTGTCGATACCGTTTTTCGGTATGACCGTCCCCTTTTTTTTAACTACTTTCTTCTTTTTTCTTTCACTACCAATGCTACTGTTAAGATAACAATGGCAAATAACATCTGAATCCCACAAAACATCCATATAGAGCCCACTTCAGCTCCTTTTTTCCAGCTATCAATCTGTTCAGCGGCCCGAATATACCAGTATGCCGGGAGAAAATGAGCTGCCTTTTTGACTCCATCTCCCAAAAAGGATAAGGGTACAAAGACACCGCATAAAAAGGACATTGCCAGGGAAAGCACATTGGATATCATACTGATGCTTTCCATTTTTTTTGCCATTTGGCTTACCAGAAATACCATGCTCAATGTTACAAACATAAATGCGATTTCATTGATGGCATATAATCCGCCTTTCACCGTAAATCGGATGTCTTTTCCCAGGAAAAAGACAAGAATAAGATGAATAGCTGCGATTACCAATCCTGCTAGGATAAAACTCAAATATATTTCACGATAGACTTTGAATTTCGGATAGGAAGAACATGCCATCCGTTCGGCAATTTCTTTTTTCCGAAACACCATCAGAATCGGAGTCAGAGTACCGATACAAATGGCCAGGAAAAGGTAAGGCACATAGGCAAACAAATAATAAGAAGAACTATGAGCTGTGCCACCATTTTGAGATGTCATCTCCACCTCAATCTTTTGTCCCACGGCAGCTGTAGTTTTTTCCACCGCCTGGACTTCTGACACATCAGCTGCAAGATACCCTTGGAGCAAGGACAAAAATCCATGAATACTTTGTTCCATAATTTCGCCATACATGGTGCCGGGTATCGTTTTGACCCGAATGTGGTCTTCTTCTCCCTTTACAATTTTTTCTCCAAATCCTTTGGGAATTCGTACCACACAAGTTATATTTCGCTGGTACAGTTTTTCCTGTATCAATTCCTCATCATCTGCAACCTCCACCCAGTTATTCTCCGATTTGAGAAACGCCGCCAGTCCTTCACTGATTTCAGAATGGTCTTCATCAAAGAGACATAAGGATATTTTTTCTTTCTCAAAATTTTTTTCCGATTCCTTTCCCTGCATGGACATGGCAAGGGAAATGGAAAAAAAGATTCCCATGTACATAAAAATATATCCTTTTTTTCGTTTTAAGATTTGAAAAAAACATCGAAATACTCTCATCTTTTCTTACCTCCTTTTCCGAGACATACACTTATGACAAGAAAAATCACTGTCAAAACAAGCATACCGCCAATATTTCGCCAATATCTTCCCATTAAATCCATATTCAATGCATAAAAGGAATCTACAATCCGACTTGCCGGATTAATCGCATTGACAATCGGTGCATGTTCCTGAATGAAAGCACGAATTCCGGAGACCATTAAATCTGCAAGAAAACACAGCCCCAGACCAATGCCTACCAAACTTCCAATCTTTGCCTCAAAGGTAAGACGAAGGGAACCAATACATATTCCAATCATATTTCCCATACTTGTTCCCACAAACAAGAGCAAGACAATTTTCCCATAATTTCCACCTAAATTTAGTTTTAGAACGAAGGTTGTATAGAAAAGGACCAAACATACCAGAAAAAACTGAATCAATTCGGAGGCTGCAAATTCACTGAGAATTTCTTTTAACTTAGAAACCGGGGCAACACTCTTTCTTCTGCCAAGTTCTGAAGTATAGGACTGAACGTTGTGAATCATACTGCAACCGGAAAAGGAAGCAAACATACATGTCATAGCAAAAATGGCATAAAAGTAACTAATAATATTATCCGGATTACTTCCTCCCATTTTCTCTTTTATAATATAATTCTTCTCCTGCTGAATTACCTGAATAACATCATGGATTTTTTCCGGATGATGAATCGACACATCTAGGAGTAAGGTAGAGTTTTGCTGGTATTGTTTTAAAATCATCTGCAAAATGGTTTGTTCCATCCCATTTTCTTTTACCTGCAAACGAAGGGATGTCGATACATAAAAAATTCCTTTGACCTCTTCTTCCTCAAGCTTCTCTTCCGCTTCCTTTTGAGTCATTTCCTTTGCAACAAGCAAAGCATCTTCTCCATCTGAAAGGGCTTCAAACA
>JALEKC010000048.1 GCA_022769325.1 Eubacterium sp.
CTTGATACGATTTGCAAAGGAAGAAACCAGCCACAGATGCCGATATAGAGATAAGCGATCACTATCGAAGCCAAGAAATGAGTTCATTGTGGCGCTTATCTTGGGAATATTACGTGGTAAAACATAAGAATCTAATAAAAAACCAGCAGTTTGAATGAGTTCAAACTGCTGGCTTTTTTGATGCACAAGGCCGACAAGCACCATCGTGCTTGCACGAAATGGTGCTTGTCAGCTGTAAGAACATGGAGCACAGTAAGAACATGGAGCACGGTAGTGCGGAATGTTCGTGCATGAAATCGAGTAGTAGTAGGCAGTCTACTCGATGGGGCGTAAAGTTGGGGGGATGGGAGAAAAAAGCAAGTTTTGGCCGTAAAATCGGAGGGGGCTTGCTGGGTTCGAGGGAAAATTACGGCCAGATTAGTGAAAAAAGCAAGAATTGGCTGTAAAATTAGTGGGAAGTCGCTGGGTTCGAGAGATATTTACGGCCAGATTGGCAGAAAAAGCAAGATTTGGCCGTAAAATTAGTGGGAAGTCGCTGGGTTCGAGGAGAAATTACGGCCAGATTAGGTGAAAAAGCAAGTTTTGGTCGTAAAAAAGGAGGGGGCTTGCTGGGTTCAAGAGAAAATTACGGCCAGATTAGTGAAAAAAGCAAGATTTGGCCGTAAAGTTGGGGGAGAAGTCGCTGGGTTGTCCCCTGGCTCGCCCCATTCAAGAGAAATTACGGCCAGATTAGTGAAAAAATCAAGTTTTGGCCGTAAAGTTGGGAGGGGACTCGTCTGGGGCAGTCGCCAAACTGCCCCCAAACCATCCAAAATTCCCCATTTGTAAATTCCCCTTTTCTTCATTTCGAACTTGTGGAGTTGTTATTAGTTACCTGTCTATGATCTTGCCACACCTTCTGCGATTCGGCTGACAGCAACATAAATCTCGGAAATTTTGTACCAGGTTCTAAAGCCAACGATACCATCTTGGGTGAGGTTGAAAATTCTCTGGAAGGTTTTGACAGCGTTTTCTGTGGCTGGACCAAAGATGCCATCTTCTACAAGCTTAGGTATGAGTGGATAGGCATCGGAAATGACATTGAGCTGGGCCTGCATTTGGCGAACTTTATCACCGGAACTTCCCACTTCGAGAGGGTAGCCGGGATAAGAGGAAGGAATGCCGGAGATAACATCGGTAGAATTAATAAACAGGGAGCTGCCATAGTAGTTATGGAGAATTTCAATGGCAGTATAACCACGATCTCCCAAAGCTTTACTACCCCATTGACTCATCCAGTTTGGACAGGTAACATTTTTGCCATCGCAATATTGTGTTAGAATTGGTTGAATTACGCCGGGACGGGACAAGTAATTGCTGAATATTTCATCCACAACATTGGAAATACTCTCAAAAATATTGCGGTTTGGAATCCATTTGTGGTCGTAGGCAGTTGAACTTGTGATGGTGAAATCGTAGCCTTTATTTCGATACCACTCTGTAAACACACGATTGAGTGTAAAGGACTGAATTGCTAGAATGTTGGCCTCCAGCGTGGCTTCCGGCCAGGTGGAGTAAATCTCACTGCTGGCTACATTTTTGATGTAATCACGATAGGGGACGTAATAATCTTTGGCAGAACGGTCGCTGGGGGGACCGTTGTGAACCACGATGTACTCGGGGATGACAACACGGCTGAGAACGATTTCACCGAATTCACCGATGGGCTTGATTTCATCTTCAGCGATTTTGGGGGGATAATCGCCCCATAAGGTGTGATCCGGGATGACAAAAAGTTCGGTATCACCGGAGATGGGGGGTGAGATTGGGAGAAGAGAAGCATTTTGAATGGCTGTTTCCCCAGAAAAAACTTCCGCACCGCTGATGCGAAAAGGCTCAAATCCCGGGGCGGAAATACTGATTGTATACTCGGCATAAGGTTTGTTGGCTCCCGGTTCCATGCTATATTCCACAGGTGGTGCAGATAGAGATAAGGGTTGGATTTGTCCCAAAGAATTCGTGGTGGTTTCTTCCAGAATTCGGTCAGGTTCTCCATTGTATGTAATTTGTACTTGAGCTCCATCAATTGGCAGATTTGTGGTATCGGATGTGACATTGACGGAAAGTAGCCCTTCATTGTTAGAATTGACAGAGGCATACAATTCCGGACGAGGTGTCGAAAAGTCCAAAACGTTCACCGTTGATTCTTAATTGTAATCAATATATGACTCTAAGAGGGAAATGATACCTGATAAAGCAGCTTTCTATCAAATGGAAGAAAAAAACAATTATAGTTGAAAAAAATAAAATATGCATGTATAATTTATTATGAAACTGTATTCATTAAAAAAAAATAGGAGGAAAACACGAAAATGAAGCTTATGAAAAAAGTGGCAGCAGTTGCCATGGCAGTGACATTGACTGTTACGTCAGTGCAGGTTGCAGCACCTGTGACAGCAGATGCCCAGGTGGCGTATGAGACAAAAAAAGTTTATATCAGTACGGACTTAGTGCCGGAGGATGAGGGAAAAATTTCCATTTCCAATGATGGTTCCGTTCCTGTTATTAATTCGATTACTAATGTCCAGTTTGATTTGGATTGTAATGTGGATTGTACATGGGAAGTGGCACCGGAAGGTGAAGGGACATCCACAGACAAAGTAAAAATTGATTCTATGGGGCATGTGACTATTGCGGAAAAGGCGACGAAAGGAACTTATGAAGTTCAGGCGATTGCTAAGAATATCAAAAATACCAATGAGAAAACTGCACTTTGTAAGATTAATGTAGACGGAACGGCTAATCCGGCTACTGCAACAAAGATTACATTGGATAAAGAAGCCATCGAAGCACAGGCACCTAAAGATGTGATTGTTGTTGCAGAGAATGGAAAAAGTATGACAGTAAATGGGAATGTTGAAAAAATCAAACTGTATACAGATGTGGAGCCATCTTATTTGCTGGAGAGCGACGTTAACTTTGTGAGTCAGAATAAACATTCAGCGATAATTGAGCCGGCAAAGGATGGAACACAATCTTTATTTTCAACAGTAGCAGCTTCGAAAGCAACTTCTTTGTATGCTACCGCTGGTATTGACAATGCAAACACAGAATTTTCAGTTGAAATTAAGAAATGTAAGTATTTTGCAAAGGTAAACTGTGACAATATTCCTGCAGGGGATATCAAATCAGCAACAAAATACGATGTGAGACTGAATGAAGATTTGGATTTTTACATTGATGACAATGTGGCAAATGCACTCCCCAAGGTAACTACTGATCATGTAAAATGGAACTTGTCATATGGGGATTCCACTCCTATTCCTACGAGTCAAGGGGATGGAAGTATTGAAACTGCTCTTGGAACTTTTACTATTTCCGAAAACGGAATGAATGTGAATTTGAAAACTCCGATAGTAAATAAAGATTCTAAAGAGTACAAGGCATATATGGAGCAGTTGAAGAAAAATGCACAGATTAAGTTGAGTGCACATATTCCAAAAACTGAAAGTGGAGTCGATTCGAATTTAACATCGGGTTATGAGGTTAGCCAAATTACACTTTCTTTTTCGGATGTAGTTAATTCTATTTCCAATATTGGTCTTGATTTTGAAAAGGCTGGATTGGTAGAAAACAAAGACTATGCCGTAAAAAAAGAAGTACTAAATAAAAAAGAAGTGCCGGTTTACTATTTTGAATCCGGGGATGAAGATGACAATGTCATTGATTTGGCTGCAGCAACCTATGCAGATGTTAGCGGTGTTCGGGATTTTGAAGAGGCAAAAAAGCAGAAATTTACCGGTAATAATATTAATTATAAAGTGACCTATATTTTAAGCGATTTGGAAGACTCTACTTTTGGCTCCGCAGACACAACTGCGAAATATATGAACAATGGACTGAACAGTGATGAAGTTGACACTACGGGCGAAGTAACTGCTGAGAATCGTAAATTGACAAAGCAGGGAATCGGTTATAAGTTGTTAACTGTAAGAGCTAAGGGAACCGGAACAAAAGAGTATGAGGATCAGCAATATGTTCTTCGATTTGTAAGTGATGCGAACAATATGAAGATTCATCATACGACATATGATAAAAATACGGACTTAGAATATTCCAATAAGGCAGTTGTTCATGTTCGCCAGGGTGAAGCGGATATGCCTGAGGTATTTCTTCCAAATGAAAATCAGGAGATGAAAGCGAAAAACATAAGTATCTATGACCCATTTTTGGAATATACCTTTGAAACTATTAAGGGAGAAGGGGAACTTGCTTCTGCTACAACAGATGCGACAACCACTACACTTAAGATTAATGCACTAAAAGAAGGAAAAGTAGTGGTGACTGTTTCGAGTATTGTGGATAAAGATGAGAAGGTTTCTTACGTATTGTACATCAATAATGAAGTGTATACACCGGATTCAATCCAGATTGACACTACGAATGCAGAATCACTTGGTATGATGGATGCAGATGGAAATGTAAGAGGGCATTTTGAAGATATTCCGCTTGGAATTAGAGCGAATGGTGATAGTGCCGGAATTCCTATGGTTACATGGGAGTCAAGTGTTCTAAGCTTTGCAACGGTAACAGAAGATGGAAAAGTTACTACATTAAAATCCACTGGGCAGAAAACAGTAACAATTACGGCAAAGAGTATAAGTGACAGCAGTATTTCAGATTCCATTGAACTTCATATTATGGAAGTAAATGCCAGAAAGGTAAAGACAATTGCAGAAAAAGTTGCTGATGGAGAAAAAGCTTTTGTCACTTCTGCCGGAGACAATGCAGGAACATGCAAAGCATATACAACATTTACTTTGTATGCAAAAGATTATGAGCCGATAAATGCTACAAAGGCAGATGGAGAGATTACTTGGGAATCCACAAAACCAGAGGTTGCAA
This sequence comes from Eubacterium sp., assembly GCA_022769325.1. Taxonomy (GTDB): domain Bacteria; phylum Bacillota; class Clostridia; order Lachnospirales; family Lachnospiraceae; genus Eubacterium_F. The sequence continues at coordinate 4,885 of JALEKC010000048.1, forward strand.
CCATTGATGAAAATGGTGTAGTGACAGCGTTGAACGAAGGAAGTACAGTAATTACAGCGTGTTATGCATCTGGAACTTCTGAGATTGAGCGCACGACCTACAACTTGACTGTCAAAGGCTTTGCAGAAGTGGTAGATTCCATTGAATGTGTGGCATCTATTTCTTTGAGCCGTGTTGGAATGACAGATACCCTGGTTCCTGTTGTAAAACCAGACAATGCAGTAAATCAAGCAGTAAAATATGAATCGAAAGATAAAACCATTGCTACAGTTACCGATAGTGGAGTAGTGACAGCAGTTGCACCTGGAACGACTACAATCGTTATCACTTCGGTTGCAAAACCATCTGTAAAAGCGGAAGTACAGGTGATTGTAGCAGGCTTGCCGGATACCACACCAAATCCTAGTGGAACTCCGGTACCAACACAGACACCGGTGGTTAATACACCTGCACCAACTTCTGTGGTACAAGTAACACCGGCACCGGAAGTGACAACGACAGTGACAACATCGGATTCGCAGACAGTGAAAAAACCAGTGATAAAATTGTCCAAAAAGACAATTAAACGCAAAAAGACAGCTACGATTAAGATTACAAATAAAGCAAAAAATGCAAAAGTAACTTATAAGTTAGATAAAAAGTCTAAGAAAATTGTCAGTGTTTCCAAAAAAGGAAAGATTACCGGTAAGAAAAAAGGAAAAGCAAGTATTACAGTAACCGTAGTACAAAATGGAAAG
>JALEKC010000070.1 GCA_022769325.1 Eubacterium sp.
AATTGAGGGAAGATGCTTGGTTCGAGGGGAAAATACGGCCAAATAGGCGAAAAAAGCAAGAATTGGCCGTAAGGTAGGCGGGATATGTCCCCCGAGCCCCCAGTTCGAGGGGAAAATACGGCCAGATAGGCGAAAAAAGCAAGAATTGGCCGTAAAGTAGGCGGGATATGTCCCCCGAGCCCCCAGTTCGAGGGGAAATTACGGCCAGATTAGGCAAAAAAGCAAGTACTGGCCGTAAAAATTGAGGGAGCTCGCCAGATTCAAGAGAAAATTACGGCCAGATAGGCGAAAAAAGCAAGTTGTGGCCGTAAAAATTGAGGGAAGATGCTTGGTTCGAGGGGAAAATACGGCCAGATAGGCGAAAAAAGCAAGTATTGGCCGTAAAAATTGAGGGAGCTCGCTTATTTCGAGGGGAAAATACGGCCAGATAGGCGAAAAAGGCAAGTACTGGCCGTAAAAATTGAGGGAGCTCGCCGGATTCGAGAGAAAATTACGGCCAGATAGGCGAAAAAAGCAAGTATTGGCCGTAAAAATTGAGGGAGCTCGCCAGATTCAAGAGAAAATTACGGCCAGATTAGGCGAAAAAGCAAGTACTGGCCGTAAAAATTGAGGGAGCTCGCTTAGTTCGAGGGGAAATTACGGCCAGATTAGGCAAAAAAGCAAGTACTGGCCGTAAAAAATGAGGGAGCTCGCTGGATTCGAGAGAAAAATACGGCCAGATAGGCGAAAAAGCAAGAATTGGCCGTAAAGTAGGCGGGATATGTCCCACGAGCCCCCGGTTCGAGAGAAAATTACGGCCAGATAGGCGAAAAAAGCAAGTTCCGGCCGTAAAATGGGAGGACAAGCATTAGGCCTGTAAACACATGAAGATACTGATTTGACATCTTTCCATCTCTGTGATAATCTGATTCCAGTAATGATATTCAGGCATAAAGCCCCGGCGTTTTTCCGTAGCCGGATAAAAGGAGAGGGAAAATATCATGTATGAAAATTTGGAAAATATAGCTGATTTTTCAGACCGGGAATTGAAAGAAATCATGGAGATGCCGGGTGAGGAAATCGCCTTTAAATTGGCAACTGCTGCGGACAGAGTGCGAAGAGAGAATTATGGAGATGAGGTTTATGTCCGTGGTTTGATTGAATTTACAAATTTTTGTAAAAACAATTGCTATTATTGTGGAATTCGCTGTGGAAATTCTCATGCGGAAAGATATCGATTAACGAAAGAACAGATTTTAGAATGTTGTGAAGAAGGATATGGTCTGGGTTTTCGTACCTTTGTGTTGCAAGGCGGGGAGGACTCATATTTTACGGATGAAATAATCTGTGATATCGTCTCGGAAATTCATGAAAAATATGAAGATTGTGCGATTACGCTTTCGATTGGAGAGAAGACGAAAGAAAGTTATCAGGCCTATTTTGAAGCCGGGGCTCAGCGTTATTTGTTGCGTCATGAAACGGCCACAGAGGATCATTATAAAAAACTTCATCCATCCCAAATGAGTCTTGCTAACCGTAAAAGATGTCTTTATGATTTAAAAGAGATTGGGTATCAGGTGGGAGCTGGCTTCATGGTGGAATCGCCTTATCAGACAACGGAACATTTGGTGGCGGACTTGCGATTTTTACAGAAATTAGAACCGGATATGATTGGAATCGGTCCTTTTATTACTCATGGGCAGACTTCTTTTGCAAAGTACAAAAGTGGAAGTTTGGATAAGACATTGCGAATGATATCCATTTTACGCCTTTTATTTCCATACGCATTGATTCCTGCCACCACAGCTTTAGGAACGATCCACCCCCAGGGACGCGAACTTGGCTTAAAAGCAGGAGCCAATGTGGTTATGCCCAACCTATCTCCGGTTTCGGTGCGGAAAAAATATGATTTGTACGAAAATAAGATATGCACGGGAGAGGAAGCGGCGCAATGTCGCGGATGCCTGGAACAGCGTGTCAAAGGTGCTGGTTATCGGATTGTTACAGCCCGGGGAGATGTTCGACGTGCGCCACACGGGAAAGCCAATCGATAAAAAAGGACAACCTTGTTGCAATTGGAGAAACAGGGTTGTCCTTTTTGTTAACGCAATTTATTTTTCAATATAGTCCATAATGTTTTCATAGCGAACTTTCAAGAAATTCTTCATTTCATTTACATTGCTATCAAATTGATTGCGATGCCAGGTGTCTGTTATTCCAAAAAATCTTGTATAATAATCCTGCATCAATGGTTTATAAAGAGCGGTATATGCATCCAACTTTTTGCAGCATGTATTGTAATCAAAGTTGGTGGAACCGATTTCTTTGATGGTTGCTATAAACTTATTATAAAAAGTTTCATTTTGAATGACAGCAGCAAATAATGGATCCATATTTTGGGCCTTAGTAAAGGAATCGGTCTGTGCATATTGTTCTCCTCTGCTATAAAGCCCCATGGAATAATCTGTATCGTAAAGCATATAGCGCCATTTTCCATCGGCATAAGGATTTTCCTCATCTGCCGTGCGGGCACGCCATACCAGATAATTTTTGCGATATGGTTTATCGGAAGGGATAAGCCAGTCATTATTTCCGATATAGATTTCAGTTGCATAATAATCCGTAAAACTGTCA
>JALEKC010000166.1 GCA_022769325.1 Eubacterium sp.
CTTACTTCGATTCTCGCAAAGGTGGGAATCGATGGTGTGAATTCAAATCTGGCGACGGCGGTTCGGACTACTGTGGTGTTGGCTATGGCCTGGGCGATGGTGTTTTTGACAAAAAATCAGCATGGACTGACGCAGATTTCACAAAAGAGCTGGTTGTTTTTAATCCTTTCCGGACTGGCAACCGGTGCTTCCTGGCTGTGTTATTACCGGGCACTACAGATGGGGGCTGCCTCCAAGGTGGCGCCTATTGATAAAATGAGTGTTGTGCTTACCATCGTACTGGCTTTCATTTTTTTACATGAAACGGTAAATGTAAAGTCCATCATCGGAATGGTTTTGATTTCAGCAGGCACACTTTTTATGGTATTTGCTTAGAGAATAATAGGAAATGAGGTTATTATATCATGAAGGAAGATAAGGATTTTTTAGCCAAAGAACCCATCGGGAAACTCTTATTTCGTCTGGCGGTTCCTACTGTTGTGGCTCAGATGATTAATATGCTTTATAATATTGTGGATCGGATTTATATCGGGCATATTCCGGGAGTGGGGGCCCTTGCCCTGACGGGGGTTGGGGTATGCATGCCTTTGATTATGATTCTGTCGGCGTTTGCGGCATTGGTGGGAAATGGAGGTGCTCCCCGGGCATCCATTCTTTTGGGAAAAGGGGACAAAGAGTCTGCAGAAAAGATTCTCGGCAACTGCTTTCTTCTACAGATATTGATTTCTCTAGTGTTGACGGTGATTATGCTTGCTTTTGGCCGCAGCTTTTTGCTGGCTTTTGGCGCCAGTGAAAATACCATTGAATATGCGATAAGTTATTTTCGAATATACGCCGTGGGAACGATTTTTGTCCAGCTGACCTTGGGAATGAATATGTTTATTACGGCACAGGGATTTACTAAAATCGGGATGTATTCGGTCGTAATCGGTGCCCTTGTCAACATTGTGCTGGATCCGATTTTTATCTTTGCCTGTGGACTGGGGGTAAAGGGGGCGGCTCTGGCTACCATTCTTTCCCAGTTTTGTTCCTGTATTTGGGTTCTTCACTTTTTGTTTGGCAAGACAACGACTCTACGGATAAAGAAGGAAAATATGGCACTGAAACCAAAAGTGTTTTTGCCTTGTCTGGCCCTGGGGGCTTCCCTCTTTATCATGCAGGCAAGTGAAAGCGTGATTTCCGTTTGCTTTAATTCTTCCCTTTTAAAGTACGGTGGAGATGTGGCAGTGGGTGCCATGACAATTCTTACCAGTGTCATGCAGTTTGCCATGCTTCCACTGCAGGGACTGGGTCAGGGAGCTCAGCCTATTATGAGTTACAACTATGGTGCCCAAAATTATCACCGCGTGAAAGCGGCTTATTTTCTTCTCTTAAAGGCAAGTATGGCATATTCGGTGGTGCTTTGGCTCTGTATCATGCTCTTTCCAAGGGCATTTGCCGGTATATTTACAGCCGATGCTACCTTGCTTGCCTTTACCCAGAAAGCATTGCGGATTTACGTTGCGGCGTTGTTCCTGTTTGGCATCCAGATTTCCTGTCAGATGGCATTTAATTCTCTGGGGAAAGCCGTGTCCTCTATAGTGGTTGCGGTGGTTCGTAAATTTGTATTATTGATTCCGTTGATTTATATTTTACCGGCATTTTTATCGGACAAAACCATGGCAGTCTATATGGCAGAACCCATGGCGGATGTGATTGCAGTTTCTTTTACGGCAATACTGTTTTTCTTCCAATTCCAAAAAGCATTGAAGGAGAGAGAAAATGGCATATGAGAGAGAACAGCTTCGCGCGGATTTGCGGGAGTTGCAGGATTTGAAATACCGTGATTTTCACAGCAATCTGATGCCCGGCATTGACAAAGAGGATATTATCGGGATTCGTATGCCGGTGCTTCGAAAATTTGCCGGGAATTTTGCAAAAACCGAAGATGCAAAAGCGTTTTTAAAGGATATTCCCCATCGCTATTATGAGGAAAATAATTTGCATATGATGCTGATTGGAAAAATCAGGGAATTCGACCGGTGTTTACAGGAGACCATAGATTTTCTTCCCTTTGTCAATAATTGGGCGACTTGCGATTTTCCGGCACCAAAGTGTTTTGCAAAAAACAAGGAGAAGTTATTGCCCTATATTGAAAAATGGTTGGATTCCGGTAAAACATACACGATACGCTATGGTATTGGCATGTTGATGCGTTTGTATCTGGATGAAGATTTTGATTCCCGATATCCGGAGATGGTGGCAAAGATACAGTCAGAAGAATATTATGTGGAAATGATGATTGCTTGGTATTTTGCCACGGCATTGGCAAAGCAGTGGGATGACGTAATTGGCTATCTTGAACAGGAAAAATTGTCGGATTCGGTGCACCGCAAAACGATTCAGAAGGCGGTGGAGAGTTACCGGATTACCGATGAACAAAAAATATATTTGCGAAGTTTACGAAAATAAAAAATGGAGGTCATGGAAAAATGGAATTACAAAAAGTGATGGAAAGCAGAAGAAGTGTACGTTCTTACGATGCGACAAAGAAGGTTGGCAAAGAACAGATGAAGGAATTGGTGGAGGCGGCGTCTTTAGCCCCTTCCTGGAAAAATTCCCAGACGGCCAGGTATTATTGTATTTTGGATGAAAAGAAAATCAAAGAGTTTGCCAAGAATTGTCTGCCGGAACGAAATGCCAAAAAGGCAGAGGGAGCCGCTCTGGTAGTTACAACCTTTGTATCCAATGTGGCAGGATTTGACGTTCAAGGAAATCCTGACAATGAGTGTGGCAATGGCTGGGGATTTTATGATCTCGGTCTTCACAATCAGAATTTTGTCTTAAAGGCAAAAGAGATGGGTCTTGACACTTTGATTATGGGACTGCGTGACAGCGATAAGATTCGTGAAATGCTGGATATCCCGACAACGGAGACCATCGTTGCTGTAATTGCAGTGGGATATGGCGCGGAAGAACCCAAGATGCCAAAGCGCAAGACCACAGATGAAATATTGAAATTCTATTAATTTGTTCTAATCCAATAATTCGCGCATTGATTGGAATGTCCTCACCGATTTTTACATGTTGTTTGATTAATTCATATTCTTCATCTCAATAGTGGCACAGTTGCAACTTTCACGTTCCAAAAGCCTGCAGGGAAGTTCGATGCGAACGCATTCCCTGTGGGCTCCTTTTTGTTGCTCCAGAAGGGACAGCAAGGCAAGGTGGGCCATTTCCTGCTTGGGAATATCGATGGTAGTAAGCATGGGGGTGGTATGTGCCGAAGCCTCGATATTGTCAATGGAAATAACGGAAATATCCGGATGTTTCCGAGTCCTTTTTAGTGCCTTTAGAACTCCGATGGCCGTACAGTCATTGGCACAAAAAATGGCAGTGGGTCTTTCCAAAGAGGAAAGGATGGTATTCATAATATGAAATCCTTCTTCTTCGGTTTGTTTGCTAGGATGGATAAATTGATAATCCAACGGAATCTGATGGGCGAGTAATGCCTGGTAATAGCCAATATATCTGGATTCATAAGTGCAGTCCCCGATGTAAGCAATTTTTCTATGTCCCAGGGAAATTAAATGCTCTACCGCGATTTTAGCCGCTGCTTCCCCACTGCAAATCACTTCATCATACTGAAAATCTGTGGGATTTCGGTCAATGCCTGCCAGGTAGGCATAGCGCTTTTTTAGAAGAGGAATAAGTTCCTGGGGACATTTTCCCAAAAGAATCAATCCGGCATTTTCTTTCCTAGAGATAAAGGCCGGAGAGGGTGTGGTTTTTTCCTGATGAATTTTTTCCCTTGTTTTGTAAGGAACGGTACAATAAGTTTCGGTTCCAAGATTCCAAATATCTGCTGTGCTCAGCACCTTTCCGAGAAGACATTGGGTTTGTTGTAATTCTTTCTGGAGACAGCGAAACAATTCTTGAAAAAATGGGTCCTGATCCATGGAATCAAAACGGGTCAGAAAGAAATCCACGGTGAGAGGGAAAGAGGGTTTCCTTTCCCCTTTTCGCAGTGCCTGGGCGGCAGGATTGGGTAGATAATTCAGTTCGCCTGCGATTTTCCATATTTGTTCCGAAAGCCCCGGAGTCTGACAAAAATGTCCGGGGTTGTTTAAAACACGGGATACTGTAGAAGGCGAGGTGCCGGCAAGTTCGGCGATTCTTTTTATTGACATGGCAATCTCCATTCTATGTGTAAATTAATATGTGAAAACGATTTCAAAATTTTCAGGCATAAAAACAGCCTTCCTTTTAAAGAATATCAGAAAAGTGAGATAAATTCAAGTGAAAACGATTTCAAAACTTTGGCTTTTTCTTTTTTAAAAAAAAGTTTAAACTGAAAAAAAACGAAAAAAAGGGGTTAGAAGATGAGCAAAAAAAATCTTTTTATTTGTATGATTTTAGTGGCGATGATGGCGATGGGACTTACCGCCTGTGGGGCTAAAAAAGAAGAAACTACCCAAGTTCGTGTGGGATATTTTAACAATGTCACTCATGCACAGGCTTTGTTGATGAAATCGGAAAAGACATTGGAGCAGAAGTTGGGAAAAGAAGTGAAGTGGACCGCTTTTAATGCAGGCCCAGCCGAGGTGGAAGCCTTGTTTGCCGGGGATATTGATATCGGATATATCGGTCCGGTGCCTGCTATCAGTGCCAATGTAAAATCAAATGGTGACGTGAAGGTGTTGGCCGGTGTTTCCAAAGGCGGCAGTGTTTTGATTCAGCGAAAAGACGCCGGGATTCAAAGTGTGGCAGATTTGGCAGGAAAGACCGTGGCAGTTCCTCAATTTGGAAATACACAGCATTTGATTTTGCTGAAGTTGTTGGATGATTCCAATTTGAAACCGGTTACGGCGGGAGGAAATGTGACAGTAAGTGCCGTTGCCAATGCGGATGTAGCCAATACCATGGGGCGGGGCGATGTGGATGCGGCATTGGTGCCGGAGCCATGGGGTGCCACTCTGATAGAACAGGGAGCCCAAATGGTGTTAGACCAAAATCAGGTTTACCTGGAAGGACAATATGATGTGGCTGTTGTAGTGGTGCGAAAGGAATTTCTGGAGGGAAATAAGGAATTGGTGGACCAGTTTTTAGAGCAGCATGAGGCAGCTACAAAACGAATTCAGGAACAACCGGAAGAGGTTCAGAAAATCATCAATGGAGAATTGAAAGCGGCTACCGGAAAGAACCTGAGTGATAGTATCATGAAGGAGGCTTTTGGAAGAATTTCTTTCCGGACGGATTATAATACAGAAGCTATGAGTGATTTTGCCTCTCTTAGTAAGGAGCAGGGATTTATCAAAGAATTGCCGGAAGAGGGACAATTGTATGCGAATGGGGAAGGAGAGAAATGACGGATGGCTTTACATTTTGAAAATATTTACAAGCAATTTGCAAACAATGAAAATGCCACATTAGAAGGGATAAATCTGGAAATAAAGACAGGGGAATTTGTATGCATTGTGGGAAAATCCGGTTGTGGGAAAAGTACGTTGCTCAATCTCGCGGCGGGGCTTGAACAGCCTTCCCAGGGAAGAGTTCTGCTGGATGGCAAAGAAGTGAAAAAGCCCGGTGCGGACCGTACGGTTATGTTTCAGGAACACGGCCTGTTTCCCTGGCTTACGGTGTTGGAAAATGTGGAATTTGGTATGAAACTTGCGAAACTTCCATGGGAAGAGCGCCGGAAAAAGGCAGAATATTATCTGGATATGGTGCATTTGAAAGACTATAAGGATTATCGGATTCATGAAATATCCGGCGGAATGCGACAGAGGACAGCATTGGCTCGTGCCTTGGTGATGGATTCCCAGGTTCTTTTGATGGACGAGCCGTTTTCGGCTTTGGATAAACAGACCTCCAATACGTTGCGGGAAGAATTGCAGCGCATCTGGATGGAAACTAAAAAGACCATTCTTTTTATCACCCACAGTGTGGAAGAGGCTGTTTATCTGGCAGACCGGGTAGTGGTGCTGTCGGCGGATTGTGGAGGAATATCGGAAATCGTTCCCATCGATTTGCCTCGTCCCCGCCATGTCTATGATGCCCCTTTTGTGGAGTTGCGTCATAGTATTCTTTCGGCGGTGCAGGGCAGTGAAAAAGAAGAGAAAGAAGGAAAGAAACAAGGAAAGGTTGTGTCATAATGGGAATGTTGCTTTTTTTAATCATCTTGATTGTGGCCTGGCAGGGATTGTATTGGCTGGGTGTGGATGTGCTTGAATTGTTTAAATCCTACTCTGTGCCATCTCCGGTGGGAGTGGGAAAATGCTTCGTGCAACTGATGGAAGATGGAAATCTGCTTTTGGCCACGGGAAATTCCCTTTTGCGAGGAATCGTGGGATATTTGATCGCTGTGGCATTGGGAGCTTTGCTTGGTTTGCTGATTCATTATTTTGCCTATTTGCAGAAAAATCTAAAACCGGTGGTGCTTGGCATCCAGACTTTGCCCAGTGTGTGCTGGGTACCCTTTTCCATATTATGGTTTGGACTTTCCACTCAGGCGATTTTGTTTGTTGTCGTAATGGGAGCGGCTTTCAGTATCGCCATTTCCATTGATAATGCCATCAAAAACGTACCGCCGATTTATACACGAGCAGCCCTTACTATGGGGGCCGGAAAATGGCAGATGTACCGCTATGTGATTTTACCGGCTTGTTTGCCGGAATTGATTTCCGGATTGAAACAGGGTTGGTCTTTTGCCTGGCGTGCCCTGATGGCAGGGGAGGTCATGACGACATCCATCGGCTTGGGACAGACCTTGATTATGGGGCGGGATCTTGCGGATATCAATCAAGTCATGCTGGTTATGATTATCATTGTGCTGGTGGGGATATTTATCGACAAATGCATATTTTCCGTGGTGGAGCACCGGGTACTGAAAAAGCGTGGATTGAATATATAAAATGTGCTAAATATATAAAATGTGCTAAATATATCAATAGACAGTCGTTTATTATCATGGTTGTTCTTTCACCTTTAAGATACTATAATATCAGATAATAAAGACATATAAGGAAAGGATTGCTATGTTTCATATTATTTATGCAGTGGAAAGAGATAAGATGCCCAAGGGCTTTGAAGACAATCTCGTATTTGCAGAAGGGGAATATGAGATGATGCTTTTTGAAAGCGAGACACTAATTGAAGTAGAGGGGGAAATGCGTGTATTTCCCCCTCATACGGGCATTATTTATAAACCGGGACAACGGGTTCATTACAAGGCCAAAGAGGGGAATCTGATTTATACATGGATTCGCTTTGATTGTGATGAGCCTTTATTTGCGGAAGGATATGTACCCTTTGGAGTACCGGTTTTCTGTGAAAATTATGACTATTTTCTCAAATACTGGACGATGGTAGCCTGTGAAAACTATTGGAATCGTCCCAGTAAAGAGTTTATTATTTCAGATTTGATGCATGTGATTTTTCACTGGTTTCATGATTATGCTTTTAACAAACAAAATATTAGGTATCAGGAGGCGTTTGAAAAATTGCGCTCTGAAATCTATGCCCATCCGGAATACGAATGGAATCTGGAGACCATGGCCAAAAAGGTTAATATGAGTACTCGTTCTCTGCAAAAAATATATAAGAAGTTTGCCAATATTTCCTGTATCGCGGAGGTGGTAGAAAGCCGTATGATCCGAGCAAAGATGCTTCTGGCGAGAACGTCTCTTGATGTCAGTGAGATTAGCATAAAATGTGGATATCACAATGTAGAGCATTTTTGCAGACAATTTCGCCAACATGAAAACTGTTCCCCAAGTTCTTATCGGAAAAAACATAAAATATAGCAAAAAGTGCTAGATATATCAAAGATGTTTCAATATATATCATGGTGTTTTCCTCTGAAATGGAGTAAACTATAGAAAATTCTAATCGAGGAGGATGTAGCATGAAACGAAAAAGAAATGTAGTAAATAGTTCAAAAGTGCTTTCTGTTGTATTGGCTGTTGGTTTACTGGTATCTTCTATGCCGGGAACAGATGTGGCAGCCAAGGGAAAGAAGCCGAAAATCCAGACAACAAAGATAACATTGAAAGTGGGAGAGAAAATGCGTGTAAAAGTAACAAATGCGAAAAAAGTGAAGTGGAGCATTAGCAAGAATGCAAAGAAAGTTGTAAAACTTTCGTCAAAATCAAAAAAAGGCGTAACACTAACCGGG
>JALEKC010000146.1 GCA_022769325.1 Eubacterium sp.
ATTTTCATTATACGGAAAGTGAGCCTGCTTTTTTGTCATAAAATGTCATTGCCATAAAAATATTTCTTTTTTCTTCGACGTTATCCTCTCTTTTTCTTATTTTTCCTTTTTTATCCTAATGGAAAATCCGCATACTTTCCCCATTTTTGCTCATACTGTATGATACCAAGGTCCAAGGTCAAATGGTGTTCATGCTTGAGGAGGCACTCACAAGAACGTAGTTCTTGTATCTCTTGTGCCGACGAGTTGCCGCCGAATGCATATTCGGGGGCGTTTCCTTTGGCATTTGACCTTGGGACCTGCCAAATATGAGAAAGAAGCGTGAAACTTAGAAAGGAGAACTCGGATTGACACACTATTTTAATCCCAGAGAGCCAATGGCTCTGCGGCATTTCACAAAAACCCTGTCTACCCTTTTGGATAAACAGGATTTAAGCAAACGTGATATCGTAATCTTGTGCATTGGTTCCGATCGCGCCACCGGGGATTCACTGGGGCCTCTGGTAGGATATCTGCTGGCCAGAATACAAAAAAACTTCCATCTTTATGGCACATTAAAAAATCCAATTCATGCCAAAAATCTGGAAGATGCTTTAACTTTTATTCAATCCCATCACAAAGAACCTTTCATCATCGCCATCGATGCGTCCCTGGGTGTGGCGGAACATGTAGGATATATCACATTGGGAGAAGGCTCCCTGGCCCCTGGTGTGGGAGTAGCAAAGGAACTTCCTCTGGTAGGTGATTTGTGTATCACCGGCATTGTCAATTTATCCGGCTTCGGAGGGCAGATGCTTCTCCAGACCACACGGCTTAGTCTGGTCTTGGAACTGGCATCTTTTATCTCCAATGGACTGCGGCATTGCCTATGCACATCGGGAAATCTGTCACAATTCCGTTCTCCCCTGCAATGCTCGAAATAAAGTCACTTCATCAATGTATTCCAAGTCGCCGCCCACCGGAACTCCACTTGCAATACGAGTTACTTTGATGCCCACCGGTTTCAGTAATTTACTGATATACATGGCTGTGGCTTCCCCTTCCAGAGAGGAGTTGGTAGCAATAATAACTTCCTCCACTTCCTCTGTCTGAAGGCGCTGCATCAATTCCTTCAAGCGAATATCTGCAGGCGTGATACCGAGACTGGGATTGATGGCTCCCTGAAGGACATGATACAATCCTTTATACTGGCCGGTCTTTTCATATGCCGCAAGATCTCTTGTGTCCTCCACTACCATGATTGTCTTTTTATCCCTCTTGGGATTGGAACAAATCGGGCAAATATCCTGATCGGTAAGGGTAAAACATTTTTTGCAATATCGCACATTTTTTTTGGCAGACAAAATCACCCCTGCCAGTTTTTCCACCCGTTCCTCCGGCATATTTAAGATATGAAATGCCAGGCGCTGGGCCGACTTGGCTCCAATACTGGGCAACGAAGCCAATTCTTCGATTAAATGATTGATAGAATCCGAGTACGTATTCATTAAAATGGAAATCCTCCGCCAAGATTTAATCCTCCGGTCAAAGCTTCCATGGCTTTCGCATTATCTGCCTCCATCATACGCAATGCCTCATTGGTCGCTGCCACAATTAAATCTTCCAGCATCTCAATATCATCCGGATCTACCACTTCTTCGGATAATTTTACCGACAAAATTTCCTTTTTCCCGGATACTTTTACCGTAACAGCACCACCACCGGCTGTTGCTTCAAACTCTTTTTCTTCCATTTCTCTTTGCTGTTCTTCCATCTGACGCTGCATCTTCTGAGCCTGTTTCATCAAATTATTCATATTTCCAGGCATACCACCTTGAAATCCTCCACGTCTTGCCATTATTATTTACCTCTCTTTTCTTTCATTCTATTTATTTTTATCCAGCGGGCTACTCTACGGACTCAATCACAATGTCATTTCCCTCAAACAATTCTCTGAGTTCCGGTAGGGCATCATATTCCTGCTGGCTTTCCACATATTTATACTCAATTGTCACACTTTTGTCAAGCACTTCTGCTGCCGCCTCGGAAACCACCTTTTGGTTTTCTTCCTGGGAAGCAAAAAACAGATACTCCGTCTCTTTGGAAAAAGCAATTACAAGATTGCCACTATCATTGACGGTAAGAGTCACCATATTAAGCATGGCTTTTGACACGGGATCCAACTGGTTCAGCACTTGCTGCCAGTTGAGTACCAATTGCTTCACTTCCTGTGGCACAGCACTTTCCCTCAATTTGGGGATGGATTTTACTGGCTCCTTTTGTATCGAAGCAGAAGCATCTCCGACGGGTTGCAGAGCAATGCCTTTTTCTATTTTGCGTTCGATACTGTGAATGCGGTTTACCAGGGATTCATAGTCCTTTTCCATGGCAGGCTTCCCAAGTTTCAGCAACGCAATCTCAAATAATACTCTCTTTTGCGACGCATATTTCATCTGATTTTCCACTTCGGAAAGAACACGGATATAGCGGAATATCATTTCTACTTCCAGCATATCACTTACTTCTACAAGGGTTTTACAATTTTCCTCCGACATATCTACAATCTTTTCCGGATGCTCTGTGGTTTTTGCCATCAAAAGATTTCGGAGATACCAAATCAGTTCATCGCAAAAACGAGTCAAATCTTTTCCTTCCGAAACAATTTCATCCAGCATTTGAATCATAGATGCCACATCGTCTTTTGCCAGTACTTTCACAAAATCTGCATATACTTCCGTATCCACTGCCCCAAGTACTTTCAGCACCTTTTCATAAGTAAGTTTTTCGCCAAAGTAAAAGGAAATGCATTGTTCCAAAAGACTGAGACCATCTCGAAGGGCCCCATCTGCAAGTTTGGCAATATACAAAAGAGCCTTTTCTTCTGCCTCTATGCCCTCTTTGTCCAAAAGTTCCTTCAAGCGGTCTGCAATGGTCTGCACCGAAATCCGTTTAAAGTCATACCGCTGACACCGGGACAGAATGGTCAACGGAATCTTATGAACTTCCGTAGTCGCCAAGATAAAAATCAAATAGGAAGGTGGCTCCTCCAAAGTCTTTAAAAGTGCATTAAATGCACTTGTTGTCAGCATATGCACCTCGTCAATGATATATACTTTATACTTTCCGTTTGCCGGCGAATATTGTACTTCTTCAATCACCTGACGGATATCATCCACTTTGTTATTGGATGCCGCATCCATCTCGATTACATTCATGGATGAGCCCTCAGCTATGGAGCGGCACATGGCACATTCCCCACAAGGACCCTTTTCTCCCGGATTTTCACAATTTACCGCCTTGGCAAAAATCTTTGCCACCGTAGTCTTTCCGGTTCCACGAGTTCCACAAAATAAATAGGCATGTCCAATATGATCGGATTTGATTTGATTTTTCAAGGTGGTCACAATGTGATCCTGGCCTTTGACATCCTCAAAATTATCCGGTCGAAATTTACGATATAATGCCTGATAAGACATATTTTCCTTCCTTTCTCTTCTTAATCACCAAAGCAGATTCCAAGACTTTTGGCCTCTTTGATAATTGAAGAATTAGGATCTACCATTTTTAATCTTCCGGCCACTTCCGAAAGAGGAACCGGTACAATTTCGTCTCCACGAAATCCTACCATATAGCCGTACTTTTCTTCCAGAATCAGGGAAGCTGCAGCGGCTCCCAGACGGGTAGAAATCACGCGGTCATAAGCACAAGGGCTTCCTCCTCGCTGGGTATGCCCCGGAACGGTAATACGTATTTCCTGTCCGGTGCGCTCTTCAATCTCAGCACCAATTTTATAGGAAACACTAGGATAAGGATTGTTTTTTAATTTCTGTTTATATTCTTTTTTCGTCAATGCTGCATCTTCTTTCGAAATAGCGCCTTCTGCCACCGCAAGAATAGAAAACCGCTTTCCTTCTTCGGTTCGCTTTTCAATGGCGCGAATCACCGAATCGATATCATAGGGAATCTCCGGAAGCAAAATCACATCTGCCCCTCCGGCAATTCCGGCATGCAGGGTAAGCCATCCTACTTTGTGGCCCATCACTTCCACAATAAATACCCGGCCATGGGAATACGCGGTTGTATGAATGCAATCAATACAATCGGTAGCAATATCTACTGCACTTTGAAATCCGAAAGTCATATCGGTTCCATAAATATCATTATCAATGGTTTTTGGCAAGCCTATCACATGAAGTCCTTCCTCATGAAGAAGATTGGCTGTCTTTTGTGTACCATTTCCTCCCAGTATCACCAGGCAGTCCAATTTTAAATCCCGGTAAGTTTTCTTCATGGCTTCCACTTTGTCCAATCCATTTTCATCCGGTTTCCGCATATGCTTAAACGGCTGTCTGGAGGACCCCAGAATGGTGCCTCCCTGTGTCAGGATTCCGGAAAAATCAGAGGGTTTCATCTTACGATAATTTTCATATATCAACCCCTTATATCCTTCCAGAATTCCATATATCTCAATGTCACTATCCGCTGCATAGAGTCCTTTTGCCACTCCACGCATGGTTGCATTCAAAGCCTGGCAGTCACCACCACTTGTCAAAAAAGCCACTCTTTTCATAATGTTTGACCTCTCCTTTCGGATTATTTTCATTCTGTAATCTGTATTAGTATCTTATCATACTTTGGATGTCGTTTCAACCAGTGTCTTGTCTTCACTTTCTGAAACCACTTGATTTCTTCCATTTTCTTTTCCAAAATACAATGCACAATCTGCCTTTTTCAAAATCTCATCCTGACTTTTTTTGCTATCCCCCTTCGCCACACCCACAGTTATGGTGACATGAAACTGTTCTTCTTGATAAGTCATTTTGGAATTACAGACCACCTGTCGAATCTCCTCGGCAAATTGAACTGCTTCCGGTAAGGAAAGTGCTTTAAATATAATCAAAAATTCTTCACCGCCCCACCGTGCCACATAGCCTTTTCTTCCAATTTGATTTTGCAAAACTTCAGACACTTTCCGCAATACCATATCACCACAGTCATGACCATATTGGTCATTAAATTTTTTAAAAAAATCAATATCGGCAATGGCCACAGAAAACGGCTCCCCGGTAACATCCGATTCCTCTTTTACCTGCTTGAGCCAAACTTCTCCATAATGGCGGTTGTACAATCCGGTAAGAGAATCTCTTTGAACCAATTCCCGCAAGGAATGCTGCATGCTAATAGCACTTTGCGCCATCTGCCCCAGCTCATCTTTTCTTTTGGTCAAAGACTCACTCATTTCAACCGCAAAATCTCCTCCCTCCACATTTTTCAAAAATCGCTGTAACTGACGGAACGCACTATTTAAATGGTCGGTATAATTCCAGATTACAAAAACCAAGAGAATCATGGACAAAAGAACCAAAAGCAATATCGGAAGTGCACTCTTCCATACAATTTGGTTCACATAAGCCGATGGCTTACCGGCAAAGACCATACCGACGCACTGGCCCCTTTCGTCATAAAGAGGTGCATAATAAGAGAAATAATTCTCGTCACCCACCTTGGATTTGGTATAAAAATGTGCCGTCTCTTTGTCATACACATCCTGTTTAATCACACTGTTGCAAAGAGTTCCCACAATGGAATTGCCTTTGCTATCTTTAATGGTAGATATCACACGCATGTCCTTGTAAAAAATGGTAATATCCGTACCGGAGCATTCTTTATATTGTTCAAAAAAATGGAAAGCTCCCTCAATTTTTTTCTCACCTTTGTATAGAACTTTTTCCTTACTATCATATTGGTATTCTCCCGGATACGTCTGTTCATACAGATACATCGTCATCTGAGCAACACTCTTTAATCCTGATTCTACTTCCTGATATATAGAACTTTCCGTTTGCTTGACGCCGCAAATAATAATAGCAATCCCAAGCAGGATTACCGGCCAAAGGGTGGCACGCAACATGGTACTCCGTAATTTTGATTTTTTCTTCATAAGCACCTCACTTTTCAAATAGCAATTTCATCACGTTGTAATCTAATTAAAGTATACTAATTTTCCCCACTAATTGCAAGCAAAAAGAGAGGAATTCCCCTGACCTTGAAAAAAGAATTCCTCTCATTGTATTGGTTTGCAAATGCCGTAGGCAATTGTCAATTATTTACTTTTAATGTATTCATCAATAGCTTTAGCAGCTTCTTTTCCAGCTCCCATAGCGAGGATAACCGTAGCCGCTCCGGTAACTGCATCTCCACCGGCATATACACCTTCACGAGTCGTCTCACCTTTTTCATCTTTGGTAATAAGACATCCGTGATTGTTGGCTTCCAGTCCCGGTGTAGTAGAACGAATCAATGGATTTGGACTTGTACCAATTGACATGATTACGGAATCCACATCCAGTACGAACTCGCTTCCCTCTTTCACAATCGGGCGACGACGTCCGCTGGCATCCGGTTCACCAAGTTCCATCTCAACGCATTTCATACCACATACCATGCCATCCTCATTTCCAAGGATTTCAACCGGATTGTGCAATGTCTTGAAGATAATTCCCTCTTCTTCTGCATGCTCCACTTCTTCTTTTCTGGCAGGAAGTTCTTCCATGCCACGACGGTATACGATATAAACCTCTTCTGCACCCAGTCGTTTGGCACTTCTTGCTGCATCCATGGCAACATTACCACCACCGACAACAGCCACTTTCTTCGCGTGCTGAATTGGAGTTTTGCTTCCTTCTTTATAAGCCTTCATAAGATTAATACGGGTCAAAAATTCATTGGCAGAATAAACACCTTTCAAACTTTCTCCCGGAATATTCATAAATCTTGGAAGTCCGGCACCGGAACCCACATAAACAGCTTCATTTCCCATCTCAAACAACTCGTCGATGGTCAACACTTTACCGATAACCATGTTGGTTTCAACATCTACACCGATGGCTTTCAAGTTATCAATTTCTTTTTGAACAATAGCTTTTGGAAGACGGAATTCCGGAATACCATATACCAATACTCCACCTGCAAGATGCAATGCTTCATAAATCGTCACTTTGTAGCCCATCTTTGCCAAATCGCCTGCCACCGTAAGTCCACTAGGGCCAGCTCCTACAACAGCCACTTTGTGACCATTCTGCTCCGGCATCTCCGGCTTTTCGGTGCAATGTTCTCTGTGATAATCCGCCACAAAACGCTCCAGACGGCCGATACCAACCGGCTCACCTTTAACACCACGGACACATTTTCCTTCGCATTGATTTTCCTGTGGGCAGACACGACCACATACAGCAGGAAGAGAAGTGGATTTGGACAAAATCTCAAAGGCCCCTTCCATATCTTCATTTGCCACGCGCTCGATAAATGCCGGAATATCAATCTGTACCGGGCAGGCACTCTGACAAGGTTTTTTCGGGCAGTTCAAACATCTTCTTGCTTCATTTACTGCCATTTCATAAGTATAGCCAAGAGCTACTTCCTCAAAATTTTTATTACGAACATCCGGATCCTGTACAGGCATCGGACATTTTTTCATATCCATATTACGTTCAGCCATTTACTTTGCCTCCTTTTTCAATAAGTTGCATGCTGCTTCGCGGGCATGTGTCTCAAATTCTTTATACATGGTTCCGCGGTGCATTGCCTCATCAAAATCAACCTGATGTCCATCAAAATCAGGTCCGTCTACGCAGGCAAATTTTGTCTCGCCTCCGACTGTCAGACGACAGCCGCCGCACATTCCTGTACCGTCAATCATAATCGGATTCATGCTGACCATGGTCTTGATGTCGTACTTTTTGGTGGTAAGACAAACAAATTTCATCATAATCAATGGTCCGATGGCAATTACTTCGTCGTACTGGTTGCCTTCCTGAATCAGTTTTTCAAGAGCATCGGTAACCAGTCCTTTTTCTCCATAACTTCCGTCATCCGTCATCATAACAAAATTATCACTTGCTTTCTTGAACTCATCTTCTAAAATCACAAGATCTTTATTACGGAATCCTACGATGGAATGAACTTCTGCTCCCATGTCATGCAATTTCTTTGCAACCGGATAAGCGATGGCACACCCAACACCACCACCCACAACGGCAACTTTTTTCAAGCCCTCTGTGTGAGTTGGTACACCAAGTGGTCCAACAAAGTCATGAATGCATTCCCCTTCATTCAAAGTATCCAGTTCCATAGTAGAACCACCAACGATCTGATAAATAATCGTAACTGTTCCTGCTTCCCGGTCAAAATCTGAAATCGTCAAAGGAATTCTTTCGCTGTCCTCTTTTGCGCGAAAGATAATAAACTGTCCCGGTTCCGCTTTTTTCGCAATGAGCGGAGCATCCACAACCATCTTGGTAACAGTTGGATTCAGGGACTTCTTTTCAACAATCTTAAACATAAAAAGTGCCTCCTGCTTATTTTTTTGATAAAAAAAGTCAAATTTCTTTCTATCATACCATATTTCCAACTGCAAATCAAGTCTCTTGACAAACCTCTTTTTTCGTTATACATTAGGTATTATAAATGTAGAAAGCGAGGATTTTAAAATGAGTGAATGTTCTCATGATTGTTCAAATTGCAGTTCAAATTGTTCGGATGCCGCACCACAATCCTTATTGGCACCCCCTCATAAGGGAAGTTCCATAAAAAAAGTCATCGGTGTTGTCAGTGGAAAAGGCGGTGTAGGCAAATCTATGGTAACTGATTTGCTGGCTGTTTCCTTTGCACGAAAGGGTTATCACTGTGCCATCATGGATGCCGATATCACAGGACCTTCCATACCAAAAGCTTTTGGTATTACCAAAAAAGCTGAAGGAACCCAGAATACTATTTTCCCCGTTAAAACCAAAACCGGAATTGATATCATGTCTATCAATCTCCTTCTGGAAAATGAAACCGATCCGGTTATCTGGCGTGGCCCCGTCATTGCCGGTGCTGTCAAACAATTTTGGACGGATGTTCTCTGGGAAGATGTAGACTATATGTTTGTGGATATGCCCCCGGGAACAGGTGACGTTCCTTTGACTGTATTCCAATCTCTTCCATTAGACGGCATTGTTGTAGTTACTACACCTCAGGATCTGGTCTCCATGATTGTGGGAAAAGCCGTAAAAATGGCAGAAATGATGGACATTCCTGTACTTGGTATCGTGGAAAACATGAGCTATGTAGAATGTCCGGATTGTGGAAAGAAAATTTCCGTTTTCGGAGAAAGTCATGTCAAAGAAGTAGCAGAAAAATACAATCTTCTCGTGCTGAGTCAACTTCCTATCAATCCGGCCCTTACCGCAGCTGTCGATACCGGAACGGTTGAAGATTTTGAATTTGCTTATATGGATGATGCCGTTAAGATCATTGAAAATACAGAGCAGGGTGCTTAATTATGGACAACGGAACTTGTTATATATTTGGTGCAGGGGAGAAAACCTCCTGCACCATTGATTTAGAATCAAAGGATTTGGTCATTGCAGCAGATGGCGGATATGATTATCTGGTAGACTTGGGACTCCGGGCAGATGTGGTGCTGGGCGATTTTGATTCCGTTACCTCTCCCGAATTATGGGAAGATTCCATCTGTGAAAAATATACTTATCCGCCGGAAAAGGATGACACGGACATGATGCTGGCCATCAAACTTGGTCTTTCCCGTGGTTATCTCGATTTTGCCATTTATGGCGGGCTTGGAGGCCGCTTGGATCATACCATTGCCAACATCCAGGCTCTGACTTATCTTGCCAAAGAAGGGGCAGCAGGCATTTTATATGGGGAAGCCTATGCTCTTACGGTTATCTCCAACGGCAGCTTTACCATACCCAAAGATGCCACTGGGACAGTTTCTGTCTTTTCTCTCAGTGACCGCAGTGAAAATGTTACAATAAAAGGGCTTCAATACGAAATTGATGGTGCCGTCCTGACCAATTCTTTTCCTTTGGGAGTTTCCAATGAAACTACCGGAAAAAAAGGAGTTATCCACGTAACTTCCGGGACACTTTTAATCTTATGGCACCCGGGAAATGAAATAACCGAATAATTTCAGTGCCGTTTTTTTCCCTTTTATGGATATATTTTACCTTGTAATACTTTTTTTGATATACTCTTTTTATAAAAGTTTAATCAATTGTGTATAGACAATGTGGGAGTAAAAAAGGCAGCTGTCTCTTAGCATGATTCCATGTAGTGACAGCCACCTTCCCCATGTCTTTGTCTTCTTTCGTAAATCTCTTACTTCACTTTCAAAAGAACTTTCGCACTTGCTTTTCCCACCTTGATTTTTACTTTTATATTTCCTTTTTTTAACGCCTGAACTTTTATAGTAATTTTACCTGCCGTTTTATCCACCTTTTTTACTTTTATTTTCTTTCCAGTCACTTTTACCTTATCTGTGGTAACTGCTTTTGCATTTTTCGAAGTGACTTTCAAGACAATCTTTGTGCTTTTTCCTTTTTTTAATAGAATTTTTTTCTTAAGAGGACTTATTTTTTTCACAGGATTCTTTTTCTGTGTCTCTTTTTTCGCTGAGGATTCTTTTGGTATCGTGGTGGATGGCACAATACCTGGCGACACGGTGGGTACAAGACTTGGAACGGTAGTTGGTGCACTACTTGGTTCCACCGTTGGCACAGGACTTGGTTCTGTGGAAGCCACAGGCTTCTCTTCCTCAAAAGGCTCCTTGGGAATATGAATTTCCGGAATTGTCTTAACTCGGTACAGCGATTCCTCTTTTTCACCAGTTCCATATGCAAAAGATGTAAGTCCTCGTAAAAACTGCTCCGGTTGAAAAGACATAACCATTTCTGCGGTCTTTTCCTCCTTGAAATCTACAAATTCCAAGGCGGCATCTGCCAGAGTATTTCCATTTTTAACAAAATCAACACCCTCGGTTTCCACCATCGGATGGATTCCCATTTCACCAAGCATGGTCATCGTCTGTGCCAAAGACCAGGGATTATTGGCACAATAAGAATCCCCAACATATCCTTTTGCATCCTGCATTTTCCCGGCAAAGCTAACAACCTTTTGACATACTTTTTCTACACTTTGACTCTCCGTATATGGTGCCAGTGGATGAATGGCCATAACTGCGTTGTCGACAGAACCATAACGAACAGATATACCTATTTGGTTATCTGCATCTTCCAAGATATTTTTTACCAGTTCCTCTCTGGTGCAATACATTTCCCCTGTAGGCAAAGCATAATTTCCTGCATCCAATGCCAAAAGCATCATAGTTTCCCTGCTATATGGTGAAGAACTTTCCAACGTTTCCTTCTTTGCCATTTTTTCTATCACATTATATCCACCAGTGGTTTCCGCATCCATGCCAAGCGCCGTCATAGCCAATACAATTTTTGACAAATACTGTTCTTCCGCTTTTTTTGCCCGAAAAGTTTCTTCCGTTACATCCGCCTTTATGGCAGCATCATATGTTGTTCCCTTCGTAGCAAGTTCCGTCAGCTGTTTTGTCAATTTCGCCTGAACTTTTCCATAAAATTCCGGTGCTTTAAAACCTGCACGAGCCAGAGAAAATACCACATATAACTCATCCGCATTGCCCAACCCCGGGATATGTCCATCGGAAAAATAAGCTGCAAATACATCTTTTGCCACAATATCTTTTGCCATTCTCATGGCCGCTTCCGCCGTTTCAATGGAAGCCTGTTGTGGATTCAAAGTCTCATCATCGCAAAACACTGCCGCCTCTGTAGAGGTATCATCATAACTATAAATCAAACTAATCTGGTCCCCATCTTTCAGTATACAGGATCCCATACCCACATTGGAATAATTTCCATTTACATAAAAAGACCAATAGTTGTAAATCCAATTTTCGGCATCCACCACCTCTGTTCCCATTCCATAAATGGATTCCAGATAAGGGCCATAACCAGTGTCTTCTATAACATAATTCTCTTTGTATTCAGACCCATCCAGTACCTGTCGGATTGCCATGTCCGCCGTAGCTCCTTCCTCCAGTTGTACCGGTGTTTTCCCGATAGACACCTTCTTTTCTCCATCGGAACTTTTCCCCTGAGCTGCTACATAAACAACGATTTTCTCATTTTGCTTTTCCTCCGCCAGAACCAAAAGGGGTTGCCCCACGGAAACTACGGAACCAAAAGCAAGGGCAAGAATCAGATACAGACTCAGCCATTTTTTGATATGTCTCATACGAACCTCCTTATTTCTTATGTTTTGCCGATTCTACTATAGCATTTTGAAGGATATTTGTAAATAGAATTTTGAAACCAACTTTTTCTTGTACTTTCTCCCATAAAAGTGTATAATAGAGATAACGATATTGGAATTAACGAGCGAGAAGGGAGTGTTACGATGGAGGAGGAATCATTATTTTTTGATGAATTAACAAAAATTTACAATCGAAAAGGGTTTTATAAATACACAAGTATTCTTTTGGAAGAACATAAGGACGTTGAC
>JALEKC010000171.1 GCA_022769325.1 Eubacterium sp.
CCGGCAAAATGGGCGACCAACAGTTGGGCACCGGCGGTGGCGTATAAGGAGATAGAGGGACAGACAAAATTCTTTCTCTATTTTGCAGATAATGGAGGTGGAATTGGTGTGCTCCAGGCCGATAGTCCTACCGGTCCATGGAAGGATCCCATTGGAAAGGCATTGATTAGCCGTGATGTGCCAAATTGTTCAGGAGCGGAGATTCCGTGGCTCTTTGATCCAGCCGTATTGGTGGATGACGATGGACAGGGATATTTGTATTTTGGAGGTATCGGAGAAGCAGAGGATCGTGAGCATCCAAAGTGCATTCACGTGGTAAAACTCGGGGATGATATGATAAGCTTAAAAGAAGACCCGGTGGAAATTGATGCACCGGCGCCATTTGAGGATTCCGGTATCAATAAAATAAATGGGAAATATTACTATAGTTATTGTACCAATTTTGATGATGAGAGTACAAGACCTACAACAAGCGATCTGGGGATTGCTAATATTGCATATATGATTAGTGAGGATCCCATGGGAGTTACCGGCTGGTCGGAAGCAAAAAGTGTATTGGATAATCCCAAAAGTTATTTCCCGGAGATGCCGGATAATGACAACAATAATAACCATCATTGCATGTTTGAAAAATCCGATGGAAACCTCTATATTTTTTATCATACGCAGAAGATGGCTTCTGATGCCGGCAATACCAAGGGGTATCGCACCACAGGTGTGGATCGGGTTACCATGGGAGAAAATGGCGAACTTTCCGCAGCTATGACAATGGCAGGCGTGGAAGCAGTGTCTACTTTTGACCCCTATGACACCATTCCGGCTGCTACCTTTGCTTGGTCGGAGGGAACCACCACAGTGGAGGGACCGGATCATGGGGATGCACGCAATAACCGTGTTCTTTTGTCGGTAGATAAAGGGGCTTATGTGGGACTTGAGGCAGTGGATTTTGGAACCTTAGGCGCCAAGTCTCTTACCATGAGTGTTGCAAAAGAAAACGGGAATGGGGGCATAGAAGTCTATCTTGAGGATTGTGACCAGAGAAGTTTGGTTGGGCGCTTGGAAGTGACGGAAACCGGTAGCGAAGAGACCTTCCAAACCTTGCATGTAAACTTTGATAAAGCCCTTACCGGAACTCATCGATTGTTCTTTGTATTTGACCAAAAAGATATTTTGGTAGATACATGGAAATTTGAACAATAAAACTACATATTATTTCTGTCGCGGTGCGAGTAGTACTACAATCTACTTGCACCGTTGGTTTTTGTGTGGTAAAATTATACTATCACGAAAGATATTTGAAGTTGGAGGGAGAGATGTTATGTATACGGTGTTTTTTAGTTTACAAATCATCGGATTAATATTAATTGTTTATTCTATTGTTAACATGTTTCGTGGGGAATCAACCTATGCACAAAAACTCATGATTTTTTTTATGACGGCCGAATTGATTCAAAATTCCGGCTTTCTTTTGGAACTGTTAGCAAAGACAAAAGAGGCAGCCATGGTGGCGGTAAAGTTTCAATATATCGGATCTTGTCTGGTGGCTCTGTTCTTTATGATGTTTATTCGGTATTATTTTACTAGACAGGAAAAGCGTTTATTTGAACGCATTATGTTGCTCGTGGATGTAGTTATTATAATTTTGGTATGGACTTGCGAATATCATGACTTGTATTATCGCAGTATAGATTTTGTATATACTGGGTTTTATCCGCATTTGGATTTGAAGTATGGACCGTTTTTCTACGTCTATATGTTTAATTGTGCCATTATTCCGTGGAGCTTAGCTTTTTTCAAATTAGTCATAGTATTATTAAAAGAAAAAAATCAAAAGAAGAAAAAGAATCTTCGAATGATTCTTTTATTTACTACCATTTGTATGGTTATGATGACTTTGTATGTAACTCGTGTATTCCCGGCAGGATATGACCCAACACCGGTTACCATGGCCATTATGTTGTCCCTGATGGTTACCCTTATATGGAATCGAAAAGATTATGATTTGACACGTGAGGCTGCCAATACGGTGTTAAATGCGTTGGATGACTGCGTTGTCACGGTAGATCAAGACAGAGTGGTTTTGAGTTTTAATGACAAGGCTCGCACGTTATTCCAAAATTTAAAAGTGTCCCGAAGATTGGAAGAGGTAAATCGTTTTCCAACTCAGATATTGGACCCTTCCGATGATGGAAAGTTTGTATTAGGTAGTCGCCATTATGAAGGGCGTGTGAAAGTGTTGGAAGGGGTGGATCATGATATCCGTGGCTATACTATTTTGATGATTGATGTGACAGAGACATACCAACACATAAAAAAAGTGGATGAAATGAGAAAGAAAGCAGAAAATGCCAATCGTGCCAAGTCGGATTTTCTTGCCAATATGTCTCATGAAATCCGAACTCCGATGAACGCGGTTGTGGGGATGAGTGAGCTGATTCTAGAGGAAAGTCGTGGTCGAAAGGTATATGATTATGCTCGGGATATCAAATCGGCAGCCTTGAATCTTTTGTCCATTATCAATGGAATATTAGATTTATCAAAAGTGGAAGCAGGAAAGATGCAGCTTGTGGAAGAACCTTATTATCTTCAAATATTCGTGAAGGATATGGAGAGTTTGATTCGGGTAGCTGCGGCTCAAAATGGATTGCAATTAAAAGTAAATTTGGCAGAAGACATTCCCTGTCAGTTGATTGGTGATGAGGGAAGAATTCGTCAGATACTTATCAATATATTGAATAATGCCATTAAATTTACAAAAAAAGGGTATGTTAAGCTGGAGGTATCCGGAGAACAAACCAGCGAAAATTATGTTCGATTGACATTTATTGTTGAAGATACAGGAATCGGAATCCGTGAGGAGGATATCAAGACCATTTTTGAGGCATTTGCGCAATTGGATATGAGCCGGAACCGGAAAAAAGAAGGAACGGGACTTGGGCTTGCCATTACCCAGCGGCTTGTACAGCTGATGCAGGGAGATATTCAGGTGGAGAGCGAGTATGGGAAGGGAACCAAATTTACCATACATATCACGCAAAAGATAGCAGACCATCGCCTAATTCGCGAAGTTCCTATGACTCAGGAAGAAATTGAAAATACCGATACAAGGATGTTCCGTGCCCCCAAATATAAGGTATTGGTGGTGGATGACAACAAGATTAATCGTACGGTGGCTACCACTATGCTACAATTATATAATTTTTATATTGATGAAGCGGACAGTGGAAGTGTAGCGATAGAATTGGCAAAAGAAAATAAATATGATATGATACTTATGGATCATATGATGCCGGAGATGGATGGTGTGGAAGCCGTGCAGCATATTCGGACGGAGTGTGGAAGCAATGGACGGACGGCGGTTATCGTTGCTCTCACGGCCAATGCCATTCAGGGAGCCAGAGAGATGTATCTTGAAAACGGATTTCAGGACTTTTTGTCAAAACCGTTTGAACGTGTGGAATTACATGCTATGCTCAATAAATGGGTGCCAGATAACTATAAAGAATACCAGGAAGATCATCATGTGGAAGCGGACAAGATCACAGAAGATGATATGGCAGAAATCTTTATGGAGGGTGTCAATGTCCGAAAGGCCGTAAGTAATAAAAATACCAATATCGAAGGTTATATGAATCTTTTGGATTTGTTTTACGAAGATGGAAAGGATAAAGTAAAATATCTGGAAAAATTGGTACACCAAGAAGACTGGAAAAATTATATGATAGAAGCCCATGCTTTAAAAAGTGCGGCCATCAATATTGGTGCGGAGGACTTGTCTGAAGAAGCCAAAGAACATGAGATGGCAGTAAAAACCGGTGATATCTACTTTGTAAAGGCAAAATACCAGAACCTGATAGTGGATTATCAATGTGTTTTGAAAGAGATTGAAAGAGTGCTTCAGAAAAAACAATTTGGCCAGTTTGAAGAAGAAAAGGTGCAGGAGAAAAAAGCCATTGAACCCAAAGAATTGGAAGAAAGAACCGAAGCTGCCCTACATCACTTAGAGGAGTTTCAGCCAAAGGAGACAGCGAAGGAAGTTCAGTTGCTTTTGGAATATGACTTACCTTCTATGGTGGAAGAAAAATTAAAAAGAATACAGTCCCTGTTAAAACGATACGAGGATGATGAGGCAGAGGATGCCTTTCGAGAATTGTTACAGGAGTTACAGAATAAAGACAAAGCATGAAATGTCAGAAATTGGAGGCTTATATGGAGCGAAGAAAAATAATGGTGGTAGATGACAATACGGTAAACCTTGCTACCATCGAACAGGATTTAAAAGATGTTTACGATGTGATTCCGATGATTTCCGGACGAAGAGCAATAAAATATTTATATACACAGAAGGTGGATCTTATTTTGCTGGATGTGGAGATGCCGGGACAGGATGGAATTGAAACGTTACAGGAAATTCGGACCCAGGATAATGGAGTGACAGTGCCGGTGATTTTCCTTACGGCCAATAAAGACCGGTCCACGGTAATTGAAGGTTCCAAACTGGGCATTATGGATTATATTGTTAAGCCGGTAGGCGGGGAAGAATTGATTCATCGCATCGAACGAGTATTTAAGCGTCTGGGAATGGTTCCGGTTGGAGAAAAAGAATTGTTGCAAATGGCCCAAAAAGTGGAAGATTTTATTATACAGAAACAGATTCCTCAGGCAATTGCCCTGGCAGAGGAAATCGCCGGTTATCAAATCGAGGAGGAGATTGCCGGAAGGATGCGAAATATCCGTACAAAATTATCCCAGGGATGTGTGCCGGAAGCAACCAATACGATACAAAGAATTATTACGGTTTTAGAGACGCGTCTTGGTGTGGCTCATTCCGTAAGAACCATTGATTCGAAACAATTAATGACAAAACTGTTGGGGGTAGAGCATTTAATTGAAAATTTTGAGACAAGGGAAGCTCTTAACAGTTGTAAAGATATCTTAAAATATAATTTGAATGACAATATAAGAAATGGCATTCAGGAAGTCTTAGAATGTTTGTCTGCTTTTGACGATGATGGTGCCATGCAATTACTTGGAAATTTGTACCATGAATTGAAAGAGAGTGAGTGAGTTGGAACAGATGTTGGGGAGAAAGGTAGTGCAACATCCCTGTGAGGCGGACCCGGAAGCAGTGGGATATGATTCGGGACGTCTGCATGTGCTCAATGACCATATACAGCAAATGATAGATGAGAAAATGATTTTATCGGGAAGTTATTGTTTGTGGAGAAAAGGAAAAGTGTTTGCCGATGTTTCTCTTGGAAATCTGGCATGTGAGTGGCAGGGAAGAACAAGATTTTTGCCGGATACCTTCTTTGAACTGCAGTCTGTTACCAAAGTGTTCACGGCAATTGCTATACTAAAATTGGCAGAAGATGGTATTCTTTATCTGGGGCAGCCAGTTTGTGAGTGGATTGAAGAATTTAATATTCCGGACTTTAGAAATATTACCATTCTTCATTTATTGACCCATACTTCGGGATTGTGTGCATTGCCTGGTGTGCTGCCGGAAGATGAGAGAAGATGGTGGGAGGCAATGGATGAAAACCGAGTGGGAGAGACTTGGATTCCGGCAGTGATTCAAACTGGACTTCAAGGAAAACCCGGCGAAAAATGGATTTATTCTGCGGTAGGGTATCCTCTTTTAGGAGAAATTCTGCAGCGAGCTACGGGAAAAAAAGCAGAAGAATATATTCGTGAGGAAATTTTTCTTCCTTGCCAGATGAAAGAAACTCATTGGCGTGTGGATGCAAAGGAAGAGTGGTTGCCACGATATAATATTGCCAATGAAACTGATTTGAAAATGGTGAAGGAGTATCAAAAAATAGGAAAAAAGGCGATGACAAAACCTTCCTACCTCTGGTGGGATGAGGTGCCCAACACGGCGGGAGGAGTCATGTCAACCGGGCGAGAGATGGTAAGATTGGGAGAAATGCTGCTTCGTGACGGCTATTATCGTGGAAAACGAATTATTGGTAAAATTGCATTATCAAGATTGTGGACCAATCAAGTGGGAGAACAGGTATTGGATTGGTGTTGGGGACATCCGGGAAATCCGGTTGTTTATGGCGCAGGAATGCCCATTTCTACCCATGGAAGCGATAGGGAACAATTGATTTCTGACTCCGTTATTTATCACGAAGGTAGTGGTGCCTGTGTATTTCTAGTTGATAAAAAAGAAGATTTTGTGGCGGTGTACCAAACCAGTTTTCCCAAGGAAGAGGGATGGAGTCACAGGGCAGTGAAGGCGACAGCATCGATTATATGGTCAGGAATCCGGTAAAAGAATACAGTGAATTCGCTTTAGAAGCGAATTCGATAACGGGATAAGTTATTGATGGTAAAGGAGGATTATGAGAAAATAAGAGCAGGAGGTAGAAATTTTGACTCAGAAATTTCAATTGCAAATCAAAGAATTGAGAAAGGCAAAAAAAGTTACCCAAAAAGAGTTGGCAAGGGCCATTCATGTTTCGTTTCAAACCATCAGCAAATGGGAAAATGGAATTGCCATGCCGGACATCAGCTATCTCCCTGCACTGGCTATGTATTTTGATGTGGATGTTGAGGTTGTATTGGGGATGCGTCCGGTACAACAAGAAAATATACCCCAGAATTATGCTGATAAAACTTATTGGGAAATGGAATTGGAGCCCACAAAAAACTGGAAATATTTCTATTTTAATGACGATTATCTGAAATTTATCGTAAAAGAGGTATGGAAATTTAATAAACCGGTTCATATGCTGGATTGTGCTTGTGGGTATGGGTATCTGGCAGAAAAAATATTTCCCTACTTACCGGAAGGAAGCACTTATACGGGATTTGATATCAGCGAATTGTATCTGGAGGAGGGGCGAAAAAGATTCGGGAAAGACAATCCTAAGATTCGATTTGTGAAAGGAAATATTTTGGATTTCCAAAGTGATAAGAAGTACGATTTAGTGATTTCTCAAATGATATTGTCCTACCTTCCGGCTCCGGAAGAGACCATAGATAACATGTTACAACTGTTGCAGCCGGGAGGAATGCTGGCTTCTATGGATATTAGTTTGTCCTTGGCAGAGGAAGGCTTTTTTATTGCAGAAGGAAATCAATCTTATGAACCAAAGATACCCAATTCCAAGAAGGTGTGGGAAAAGATGGAAAATCAAGGTGTCATGAATGTAGAAATGGGAAAGAAGATGGCATTTCTTTTTCAAAAAAGGGGACTTTGTCATGTAGAAGCTCGATTGAGTGATCGGGTATTTACTTATGCAGGAACCTCTCCCGAGGGGAAGGAAGAAGAAATGACTTGCTATCAAAATGTCATCAAGCATTTGGAACGGGTACAGAAGAAATATGCCTTTTATCTCAATTGGGGCTGTACGTTACCGGAAGCGGAAGCATTTATGAAATATCAGGAAGAGGTATTGCGGATACTTGGAGAACCGGATGTATTTGTCTCGAAAGTCAGTGGTTTGTATATTACCTGGGGATATAGGTCTATGGAACAATAGACAGCTGCCTCCATGATTTGTCTGGTATTACAGAGATACCGGAAATAAGGAGGTCAGTATTAATTTATGAAAAAAAAGAAAATATGGAATAAAAAAAATTTGCCCTTAGACATTGCAAAAGCAGAGAATTTTGGGATGCTTATTCTTGCATTGTCAAGCGGCATCTGTGGAATCTTACAGATATATGCTGTGTCTGGATTTGTGAATGTTGCTCTGGAATCCATTCATAAATCCCTCTTAAATAGGCACCTTCTGGGAACTCTTTTTTTGCTGCTTCTGACGGTGGCAATGGACTGGCTGGCACCACGTTTTAGTGGGATTCTTCGGCAAAAAGCAGAGTTGAAACTAGTGCGACAATACCGTCCCCGGATGTTGAAAAAATGTGCCTCTCTACAATATATCCATGTGGAACAGGCGGATAGTCTGGATTTGATTGAACGGGTTTTAAAAGAACCAGAAAAAAACTGGCAGGACATATATCAGGCAATACTTGCCTTGCTGAAATTATTTATCAACATTATTGGAATTTTGATTGTAATAGCCGGATATGTCTGGTGGGCAGCCGGGGTCATCTTATTATTTTGTATTCCGCTATTTACTTTTTCAGTAAAAGGAGGAAAGAAAAATTATCAGACTCAGCGGGACACTTCTTGTTATAGCCGGAAATATTGGTACCTGGATTATGTGTTGAATAGTCGGGAATGTCTCAACGAGAGAAAGATATTTGGTTATACGGAAAAGGTAAATAAGCAATATGCGGACACCTATCAGGAAGCATTTGGCATAGAGACAAAAATGCAGGCTTTTTGGGCGGTAAAAACCAAGTTGAGTGGGGGACTGTCTGCCATCGCCGCATTGTTGATTGTCATAACGTTGATTCAGCCCACTCTTTCCGGGAAAATAAGTATTGGTCTTTTTATTTCGCTGGTAAATGTGGTCTTTTCTCTAACCAGTCAGATGAGTTGGGGATTGAGCAGAAACATAGATGCTTTGGTAAAGGGAAATGAATTTTGCCGGGACATGAGAGACTTTTGGAATCTGGAAGAGGAAGAAGGGATACTGGAAGCACCAAAATATATGAATGAAATAAAAAAAATTGAATTTAAGAATGTTTCTTTTCGATATCCGGGAACGGATTATCTAGTGCTGGAACAAGTGTCATTTCGGCTTAATTGGGGGCAAAATTATGCTTTCGTGGGGGCCAATGGTGCCGGAAAAACTACCATCATCAAATTATTAACAGGTTTATATAAAGGATATCAAGGCGAAATACGGATTAATGGAAAAGAACTTCGCAGTTATTCACCTGCAGAACAAAAAGGAATATTTTCTGTGGTTTATCAGGATTTTTACCGGCATGCATTGTCTTTTCGGGAAAACTGTGAGATTAGTGACCCCTGTCATAATCTTTCCGAAGAAGAAATGAAAAAATTGACCAGACAATTTGATTTACAACAGACAATTGAAAATTTTCCGGAAGGTTATGATACACTTTTGGGAAAAATCCGAAAGGGGGGTATGGATCTGTCCGGAGGAGAGTGGCAGAAAATGGCCATGCTCCGTGCCTTGCTGCGACCGGCTAAAGTTCGTATTCTTGATGAACCCACAGCTTCTTTGGACCCCAAAATGGAGAGTGAAATCTATCAGTTATTTCAACAAATGACAAAAGACTCCCTGACTATATTAATTAGCCATCGGCTGGGATTTGCAAAGCTGGCAGATCAAATTCTTGTATTTGAAAAAGGAAGGATTTGTGAGCAGGGAGATTTTGAAAAATTGATGGAGAAAAAAGGAATCTTTTATAAGATGTATGAGGAGCAAAGGAGTTGGTATCAATGAAAAAAATATCATATATAACTATTGTTTGGAAAATCTTTATAACTGCTCTTGTGGCGGCACCTTTATGGATTCTCTTAGATTGTGCAGCAATGCTTTTATCCTCAGTCTGCTATGCTTTTAGTACTGTGGTAAAGCAATGGTTGTTTGACACCATTACCGAGGTGGTGGCAGGAAAGACGACATATTCAGCTCTCTTATTTGTTTCTTTATGTGTGGTGCTCTTTCAAATTGGCAATGAACTTTTAAATGCGGTTTGCAATTTCACCTGGTCCCCGGCTATGAAGTCTATTGTGGGAAAATTGAAACAAAAAATTCATCGGAAAATTGCCAAAATTCCCGGGAATTTATTTGAAGATGTAAGGATTCTTGAGTGCATTGAAAAGGCGGGTATGGGGGCAGACAAGTGTTATTCATTATACAATTCAGTAGCAACGATATTACTGTTTTATTTGCCATATTTTCTTGTCCTCGGAATCTACCTGTGGAAGTTAAAGCCCATTCTTATATTGGCATTGTTTTTTGTTTTTCTTCCCCTTACAATTAACTTATTTTTAAGGCAGAAAATATTTGAGAAACAGTTGGATGAGACAGTGCCTTTGCAACGGGAAAAAGATTATTATGAAACCGAATTATTTAGCCGGGAAACTTGCAAAGAAAATCGTCTGTACGGCTCATTTTCATTTTTTTTCAACAAATATACCTCTGTGAACAATTTGTATTGTGAGACGAAATGGAAGGCGG
This sequence comes from Eubacterium sp., assembly GCA_022769325.1. Classification (GTDB taxonomy): domain Bacteria; phylum Bacillota; class Clostridia; order Lachnospirales; family Lachnospiraceae; genus Eubacterium_F. The sequence continues at coordinate 10,074 of JALEKC010000171.1, forward strand.
CAAAACGTGCAGGAATCGTTGATTTTGGTATGCGAAGTCTGACTCTGGCGGGATATTTTGGAATCCTTTTGCTGTTGTTATATTTGATGCTGGATGGTTCTATTTCCGTAGGAGCTTTTGCAGCGGTTTTTTCTTCTATTACAACCTTAATCAGCTTTATGAATGATGCTATTGGCAATCATCTTGGGGCATTGTTTGAGCAAATTCCTCTGCTGAAAAAGTATCTTGAATTTTTTGAACTTCCGGAGGAGCCTCTGGATTCGGAAGAGATTGGATGGAATGAAAAAATAGAAGTCAGACATGTTTCTTTTTCTTATCCCGGGACGGAGAAAAAAGTGTTAGAGGATATTTCTTTTGAGATAAAGAAGGGGGAGACCATTGCTCTGGTGGGAGAAAATGGAGCCGGAAAAAGTACCTTGGTTCGAATCCTTTCAGGCGTGCTGCGTCCAGACGAGGGTGAAGTTTTGGTGGATGGAACGAATTTATTTTCGATATGTCAAGAGGAAAGATTTCGGTATGTCTCTGCGATATTCCAGCAGTTTATCCATTATCAGATGACTCTTCGGGAAAATGTTGAGATTTCTGCAACGGATTTTGACTTTGACAAAATGAGACAATGCCTTGAGAAAAGTGAATTGCTTTTAGATGAACGTTTTCAAAATGGCTACGACACCATGCTTACCAGTGAATTTGGCGGAATTGAACTATCGGGAGGACAGTGGCAACGGGTGGCTCTTGCTAGAGGTCTGTATAAAGACAACAAGATGATTTTATTGGATGAACCTACATCTGCCATTGACCCAATCGAAGAAGGAATTTTATACCGGAAATTCCAAAACATGATTCGGGGAAAGATGGGAATTTTGGTTACTCACCGGCTTGGTTCGGTAAAGATTGCGGACCGCGTTCTTGTGTTGAAAGAAGGAAAAATCGTGGAGCAGGGAAGCCATGAGGAATTGATGAACAACCAAGGACACTATGCAAACTTGTACCGGGAACAGGAAAAGTGGTATTGAAAAAATCACTTGCATTTTCTAGTATACTATGTTATATTAGAGAAAAGCAAGTGACTATTATTCTAGTATAAAATAAGTATAAGTGTCTATAAGTCGAGATATCATTCTTGCTTTTTAAATCCAAGATTCAATTAAAGAGCAGGAGTGAAGAAATTAGAAAAGCATATAAAAGATATATTCTTTGTTCTCCTGTGATAATACTGAAGGGAGAGATAGGATATGAGAAATGAAACGAAGAAACAGGCAAAGCCGAAGGTGGCGGTAACGCGAAATTATCGTGATAAGTTGTTTCGCATGATATTCAAGGAAAAAGAGGAACTGTTATCCTTATTCAATGCTATCAATGGCACGGAGTATGACAATCCGGAGGAATTGGAAATCAATACATTGGAGGGGGCCTTGTATCTGGGCATGAAAAATGATCTTTCCTGTGTGATTGATATGATGATGCAACTTTATGAACATCAGACCACGGTAAATCCCAACATGCCATTGAGAGATCTGTTTTATGTATCGGATTTGTTACAGAAGTGGTTACAGGAGCGACGAATGGATATATATTCTAGCAAACAGATTTTGATCCCCACCCCCAAGTTTGTAATCTTTTATAACGGGGACAGAGCACAGCCGGAACGTATGGAGATGCGCCTGTCAGATGCATTTTCCGTAGATACGGGCGAAATTAACCTAGAAGTGGTTGTCTTGATGATAAATCTAAATCGTGGTTATAATGAGCAATTAAAGAAAACCTGTCAGACATTGGGGGAGTATACGGAATTTACCGAACGGGTAAGAGAATACCGGAAAACTTTGGTGCTACAGGAATCGGTGAAACAAGCCATAGAGGATTGTATCCGTGATGGAATTCTGAGAGATTTTTTGATTAAAAACAAAGCTGAGGTGATGAGTATGTGTTTGTATGAATTTGATGAAGAACTGCATGAGCAGACATTGCGAGAGGAAGGCCGTGCAGAAGGTCGCGAAGAAGGCCGTGCAGAAGGTCGCGAGGAAATCCTCCTTCAATTAGTAGCTGTGAAGCTAAAACGAGGAAAATCCATTTCCCAGATTGCAGAAGAATTTGAGATTCCAGAGAAGACAATTCGCGAAATGGTGGAGAAAATGAAGACTGCTATGGTTTGAAATGGAAAGTGTCAGAAAAATACAATAGAAAAACGAGGAGGCATTGTTATGATTCGTATCGCGAAAACAGAAAATGGTTTGGTTAAGGGGATTGAAGGAGCAGACCCGAGGATTACTGCTTTTAAGGGGATTCCTTTTGCAGCACCCCCTGTTGGGAAAAATCGTTGGCGGGCACCCCAACCGGCAGAAAATTGGGAGGGAATTCGTGAAGCCTATCGCTTTGCCCCGATTTCTATGCAGAGTACACCGGGGTTGGGGACGGACGTTTATTGTCGGGAATGGCATGTGGACCCGGAAATTCCCATGGACGAGGACTGTCTTTATCTGAATGTATGGACCAGTGCGAAGGATACAGAGGAAGGCCAGCCGGTATTGGTATGGTTCTTTGGAGGCGGTTTGCAATGGGGCTATCCTTCGGAAATGGAGTTTGATGGTGAAAGAATAGCTCGAAGAGGGGTAGTTGTGGTAACGGTAAATTATCGTCTCAATGCCTTTGGATTTCTTTCACATCCGGAAATCACAGCGGAAGCCCCGGAGGCACCTACAAATTTTGGAAATCTTGACCAACAGGCTGGACTTCGTTGGGTGTCACGCAATATTGCTGCTTTTGGTGGCGATTCGGATAATATTACCATTGCCGGTCAGTCTGCCGGAGCAGGGAGTGTGCTGACCCAGATGACTTGTCCGGATAATTTTGGTTTGTTTCATAAGGCAGTTGTGATGAGTGGTATGATTCGAAGTCCTTATGGGGAAGATTGTGTTGGTATTCCAAAACCATTGAGTGAGGCAGAAAAAGTCGGTGAGAGATTTTTTGAATATTTAGGGGTACAATCTTTGGAGGAAGCGCGACAATTGGATGCGAAGTTTATTCGTGACCGCTATGACGAATTTATGTGGAAAGATGAAATGCTGGTAACGGTAAAGGATGACAATATCTGCGTGGGAGATCCCATTCATCTTTTTGCCGAAGGAAAATACGGCGATGTTCCGGTGATGGCAGGAAATACGTCGGATGAATTTCCGAATCTAATCCGAGTAAAAGATAAAAAGGAATTGGAAGAAAGAGCCAAAGAATTATTTGGTGAAAGAGCAGGTGAATTTCTGCAGTTTCCTCAGTCTCAGGAAAAGATGGATGAAGGTTTTGCTCCGGTTAGTGGGATTGAATGTACAGTGAAAAGTTCTTTTTTGCTCAATCAAGAGAGCGAGCATCCAAATAATTGTTATTATTATCGTTTTGCACCGGATATTCCGGGAGAGGACAACCCGGGAACTTTTCATTCTGTGGATTTGTGGTTCTTTTTTGAAACCTTGGCGAAATGCTGGCGTCCTTTTGTAGGAAGGCATTATGATTTGTCTCGTCAAATGTGTAATTATTGGGCCAATTTTATCAAGACGGGAAATCCCAATGGCATGGATACGGATGGCACACCGATGCCACAATGGGATTCCTATGAAAAAACAAAACGGGCAGAAATGGTATTCTCCCCAGAAGGAGCATACGCACAGACCGGATGTGAATCTGATTTTGTTCAGTTTTTAATCGAGGAAATCAGGGGACAAATAGAAAAATCCCTTATGGAGGCAGATGATGAAGGCAATTAAGCGATTGGTTCTATCTGACTCCGGTTTTTATCGAAGAGTCCTCTTTTTAGCTACCCCCATTGCATTGCAAAGTTTGATAACAATTGGGGTCAATATGCTGGATAATCTTATGGTAGGAAGTCTGGGGGAGATTAGCCTTTCTGCTGTTTCTCTGGCAAACCAGTTTATTACCATCTATCATATTTTATGTATGGGACTGGGAATGGGGGCATCTGTCTTGGTATCCAGGTATTGGGGAATGAAAGAAAAAGAACCTAGCGAATCGATGTTGGCTTTGAAAAAAACACTATGTATCATGATTCGTATAACGGTGGGACTGGCTTTGCTATTTTCCATTGTTACCTTTTTATTTCCAGAGTTGATTATGAGGATGTTTACTACGGAACCGGAAGTTATTGCAATGGGAGCACGTTATTTTCACTACTCATTTATCACCTATTTCTTTTTGGGATTATCTTTAACCTGCACTATCGTTTTGAGAAGTGTGGGACAGGTGAAAATTCCGTTGATGGTTTCAGTGGGAGCCTTTTTTGTCAATCTTTGTGCCAATTATATCCTGATTTATGGAAAACTTGGGATGCCACGACTGGAAGTTGCCGGGGCTGCTTTGGGTACTTTGATTGCAAGATTATTTGAGGCGGGAATTATCTGTGGGTATCTCTTTTTACGAGATGAACAAATTGGGTTTCGATTCAAGGATTTATTTATGAAAACAAAGGATTTGCTGGGAGAATATATCCGAATCAGTATTCCGGTACTTATCAGTGATGGCATTCTGGCGCTGGGAAATGCAGCCGTCGCTATGGTAATTGGAAGATTGGGAGTAGCTTTTGTGGCAGCGAATTCCATTACCAGTGTTACACAGCAGATGAGTACCGTGCTGATACAAGGTGTTTCCCAGGCGGGGGCTATCGTGACCGGACAGACCTTGGGCGAGGAAAAGAAAGACAAAGCGATGCAACAAGCTTATGGTTTTCTTGGTTTAGGAATCGCACTAGGGGTGATTTCCGCATTATTTGTAGTACTTACCCAAAATTTTATCATTCATTCCTATCGTGTATCTGAGGAAACTATGGTAATTGCGTATCAGTTAATGGATGCCATCAGTGTTATCTTGCTTTTTCAGGCAACCAACAGCATTATGACAAAAGGAGTGCTGCGGGGAGGTGGAGATACCAAGATATTGATGCTGGCAGATAACATATTTTTATGGGTGTTATCCATTCCACTTGGGATGCTTGCAGGATTTGTGTTTCATTTACCGGCATTTGTAATCTATATCTGCTTAAAATTTGATCAGGTAGTAAAAGCATTTTGGTGTGTTTTTCGTCTGAGAAGCGGTAAGTGGATTAAGAAAATTCATGCAAAGACAGCATGAAACAACTTGCTTCTACATTTGTAGTAATGGTAAAATGAAAACAGGATAAAAAAGGAACAGGAGGTGACGATATGGCAGTTTACAGATGTAAAATTTGTGGCGCTATTTATGATGAAGAAAAGGAGGGAAAACCTCTTTCGGAACTAACCGGATGCCCGGTTTGTAAAGTGCCGGTATCCAATTTTGAATTGGTTCAGGGAAGTACGGAAGAGAAGATTCCCAACTCCTTTGATGGAGAATTAAATTATGATGCCAGTACTGCCAGACAAGATGAATCTTGTCGCTATATGGCGGAAATTCACGAGATGGCAGTGACTGGAAAAACCATTGGCGGCTCCATGGGTACCAGGATGCCGATGCCAAATTGGGATGATATTTTATTGCTGGGAGCACAACTCAATCCGGCCCCTTTGGAGGAAGGAGAGTTTGTGGATACTACCACCATCATAGGAAAACATGCCAAAAAACCGATGGTTTTGGAAAATCCGGTTTATATTTCCCATATGTCATTTGGGGCGCTTTCCAAGGAAATAAAGGTTGCTCTGGCAAGGGGTTCTGCTATGGCTAAGACGGCTATGTGTAGTGGCGAAGGTGGTATTTTGCCGGAGGAAAAGGAAGCTTCTTACAAATACATATTTGAATATATTCCGAATAAATATAGTGTAACCGATGAAAATCTTCGTACATCAGATGCCATTGAGATTAAGATTGGTCAGGGAACGAAGCCGGGGATGGGAGGACATTTGCCTGGCGAGAAAGTGACGGAAGAGATTGCAAAGATTCGAGGCAAAAATCAGGGAGAAGACATTCAGAGTCCAAGTAAATTTCCGGAGATTCACTCGAAAGAAGATTTACGGGATATGGTCGAGATGTTGCGAAGCCGTTCGGAAGGACGTCCTATCGGTATCAAGATTGCGGCTGGAAATATCGAGCAGGATTTAGAGCATTGTGTATTTGCCGGCCCGGATTTTATTACCATTGATGGCAGAGGAGGAGCAACCGGTTCCAGTCCCCTGCTTTTGAGAGAGGCTACTACGGTACCTACCATTTATGCCCTGCAACGGGCAAGAAAGTATTTGGATTCGGTGGGCTCAGATATTTCCCTTGTGATAACCGGAGGACTTCGAGTGTCAGCGGATTTTGCAAAGGCTCTCGCCATGGGTGCAGATGCCATTGCTATCGCCAGTGCCGGCTTGATAGCTGCGGCATGTCAGCAGTACCGTATTTGTGGCAGTGGAAATTGCCCGGTGGGGATAGCTACTCAGAATCCGGAATTGCGTGCTAGATTAAAAGTAGATGCAGCTGCTCAGCGGGTGGCTAATTTCTTAAATGTGTCCAGAGCGGAACTGCAAACATTTGCACGAGTTACGGGAAATCATTCCGTTCATGATTTGTCTGTCAGAAATCTTGTGACAACAGATAGAGATATTGCGGAATATACAGATATTCCCCATGTGGGACAGGTAAATGGAAATGCAAATATTGCTCAAACGGAGCAGAAATATAAGGAGGGTACAGGTATGAGTCAGTACAAGTGTAAATTATGTGGAGAAATATTTGAAGTTAAGTCAGGAGAGACACCAGTTTGTCCTCGCTGTGGTGCAACCGGGGATACTCTTGAAGTAGTAGCGTCAGAGAAGAAAAATAAGTATGCCGGCACACAGACAGAGAAAAATCTAGAGGCTGCTTTTTCCGGAGAATCAGGAGCGAGAAATAAGTATACCTATTTTGCTTCGGTAGCAAAGAAAGAAGGTTATGAGCAGATCGCGGCACTGTTTTTGAAAACAGCAGAGAATGAAAAAGAGCATGCAAAAATGTGGTTCAAAGAATTGAATGGTCTCGGAGATACGGCTGCCAATCTTTCTGCAGCAGCTGATGGAGAAAATTATGAGTGGACCGATATGTATGAAGGATTTGCAAAGACAGCAGAGGAAGAAGGATTCCCTGAACTTGCTGCAAAATTCCGCATGGTTGGCGAGATTGAAAAGCATCATGAAGAACGCTATCGTGCTCTTTTAAAGAATGTTGAGACAGCAGCCGTCTTTGAAAAGAGTGAAGTGAAGATTTGGGAGTGCCGCAATTGTGGTCATATTGTAGTAGGCACAAAGGCTCCGGAGGTTTGCCCGGTATGTGCACATCCTCAAAGTTATTTTGAAATTCATGAAGAAAATTATTGATTTTCTTTGCTAAATCTTTACTGTTTTTTTCAAAAATTCTCTTTACATGAGAAAGAATAAATGGTAATATGAGGTCAACTTACAAAAAGGGAGTAGTTCCGTGTGAGATGCACGGTTTAGATCTCGTCAATACGATTTGAGAAAATCCGGGGTCTATGGAACATTTCTGTTGAACAAGACTTTTTGTGTATGTTATTTGCATGCACAGAAAGTCTTTTTTATTACTTATTTTTTTGAAAGGAAGTTGATTTTATGAAGACAGTGTATCAAATGAGTAAAGAGGAGCTTTTTCATGAAGGAAAGTTTAGTGAGGATGGACTGCTTGAAAAAGAAGCGAAAGAAATACGAGAAAAGGTGGGGGAAAATGTTTTGCAGGAGACAAAGAAGAAAACGGTTGTGCAAATTTTTCTGAGACAGTTTTGTGATTTACTGGTTATCATATTGATTGTGGCAGCGTTGATTTCCATGATATCCGGAAATGTGGAAAGTACCATTGTGATTTTTGCTGTGATTATCATGAATGGAATCCTGGGAACCATCCAGTATCTCAAAGCAGAAAAATCACTGGATTCCTTGAAAGCATTGTCTTCCCCTCATGGGAAAGTATTGCGGGATGGCAATAAAAAAGAAATTTTATCCAAAGAAGTTGTGCCGGGAGATATTCTTCTTTTGGAAGCAGGGGACAGAGTAGCTGCCGATGGAAGAATTTTGTACAGTTATTCCTTACAGGTAAATGAAAGTTCCCTCACCGGAGAATCCACCAATGTGGATAAGACAGCGGAGGCATTAGAAGGGGAAGTGGCTTTGGCAGATCGAAAAAATATGGTATATGCCGGAACTCTTGTGACCTATGGCCGGGCTACTGTTCTTGTAACAGCTACGGGAATGCAGACGGAGATGGGGAAAATTGCGGATTTGATGAATGCTGCCAAAGAGAGGAAAACACCTCTTCAAGCCAGTTTGGATGACTTTGGAAAGAAACTTGCCATTATTATTATGATCATTTCAGCGCTTGTTTTCTTGCTTCGTATCTATCAAAGACAACCGATATTGGATTCTTTGCTATTTGCAGTGGCATTGGCAGTGGCAGCCATTCCGGAAGCCCTTAGTTCTATTGTGACCATTGTGCAGGCAATGGGAACTCGAAAAATGGCAGCGGACAATGCCATTATCAAAGAACTAAAAGCTGTGGAAAGTCTTGGCTGTGTATCGGTGATTTGCTCTGATAAAACAGGAACTTTGACGCAAAATAAAATGGAAGTGAAAGAAATTTATATGGATCACACCTGTATTTCGCCGGAAGAAATGGATTTGATGAATCCTATACATAGATATCTTTTGTACAATGCTATTTTAAATAATGATTCTTCCATTCAAAATGGCAGGTTTATCGGAGATCCTACGGAGACTTGTCTTTTGACCATGGCACAGAAGGCAGGATTGATAAAAGTGGGGGTGTCGGAGGAAGATATTCGTGAAATGATGCCTCGTATGGACGAAATCCCATTTGATTCGGAGCGAAAACGAATGAGCACGAAATATCGGATTCATGGGGTGCCTACTATTTTGACAAAAGGAGCTGTGGATGTTCTTTTAGAGCGAAGTGTGAAAATGGCAGAATCCGGTGGTGTACGAGAATTGAGCGAGGCGATGAAAAAAGAGATATTACGTCAAAATCAGGAATTTTCTGAAAATGGATTGCGTGTTCTTGCTTTTGCCTACAAAGAGGTATCGGAGGAGGAGATTCTGACAAAGGAAGAGGAACAGGGATATATTTTCCTGGGATTGGTTTCCATGATGGATCCACCAAGAGAAGAGGCGGTAGATGCAGTAAGAAAAGCAAAATGCGCAGGAATACGTCCGATTATGATAACAGGGGATCACAAGGTCACGGCAGCAGCCATTGCGGAACAGATAGGCATCTGGGAAGATGGAAACCTTGCTTTGACGGGGCAGGAATTGGACGATTTGTCGGACAGTCAGTTGGATGAAATACTGGAAGAAGTGTCCGTATATGCAAGGGTTTCGCCGGAAAATAAAATTCGTATTGTACAGGCATGGCAAAAAAAGGGAAATGTTGTGGCAATGACAGGAGATGGCGTCAATGATGCTCCCGCATTGAAAAGCGCGGACATCGGTATTGCTATGGGCATCACGGGAACAGAAGTATCCAAAGAGGCATCCGCCATGATTTTATCGGATGACAATTTTGCCACCATTATTAAGGCAGTACTAAATGGCAGAAACGTTTATCGAAATATTAAAAATGCCATACAATTTTTGCTTTCCGGTAACATGGCAGCAATACTTGCTGTATTATATTGCTCCTTCGCGGCGCTGCCAACTCCCTTTGAACCGGTTCATTTACTATTTATTAACTTGCTTACGGATTCTCTCCCGGCCCTTGCTATCGGTATGGAGCCATCGGATCCCGGCCTTTTACAGGAAAGACCAAGGAATCCTCATGAGGGAATTCTTACAAAAGATTTTCTCCTGCGACTTTTGGGATATGGGGCACTAATCGCCATTATGACCATGACCGCTTTTCACATCGGCTTCATTACAAATCCTCAAAAGGCATCCACTATGGCTTTTGCAACTTTAACCCTGGCAAGATTGTTCCATGGCTTTAATTGTCGCAGCGAATCCTCGCTTTTTCATATTGGCTTTTTGTCCAATAAATGGAGCATTGGAGCCTTTTTTGCCGGAACTGCATTGCTGGCCCTGGTACTTCTGACTCCCATATTGCATTCCTTATTTGCGGTAGTTTCATTGACAATGAAAGAATATGTCTGCATCATCGGTCTTGCTTTGGTGCCGACTGTGGTCATTCAGTTATATAAAGTCTGCCAAATGAAATTGTGGGAGAATAAATAATCCAAAGTTGTCCATGCTAATGACAAAAGACTTGTTAGATATTTCTGTGGCGAAAGGAGAATTTCAATGGGAAATTTGCAAATTGAAAGAGTTGTAGGAAGAGAGATATTGGACTCACGCGGGAATCCAACGGTGGAGGCAGAAGTTTATTTGGCGGATGGTATTGTGGGACGCGGAATGGCACCGTCAGGGGCCTCTACCGGCGAATTTGAGGCCCTTGAATTGCGAGATGGAGAGAAGGAGAGATATGGTGGCAAAGGAGTAAGAAAAGCAGTTGAAAATATTAATACAACCATTCATAATACATTAAAGGGAATGGATGCTTCTGATATTTATGCCATTGATGCTGCTATGATAAAGGCAGATAAAACACCGGATAAATCTGTACTAGGAGCCAATGCAATCCTTGCGGTATCCATCGCCTGTGTCAAGGCAGCAGCTAAGGCACTTCAGATTCCACTCTATCAATTTCTGGGTGATGGAAGTGGTAATTGTCTTCCGGTTCCCATGATGAATATTATCAACGGAGGATGTCACAGCGTTTCCAGTGGACTGGATGTGCAGGAATTTATGATTATGCCTGTGGGAGCCTGTTGTTTTAAGGAGGCCCTTCGATGGTGTGCAGAAGTATATCATCATCTTGAGGCAATTCTAAAGCAGCGAGGACTTGCCACATCCGTTGGTGATGAGGGAGGATTTGCTCCTGAGTTGAAATCCGATGAAGAGGCCATTGAGACAATTCTTGAAGCGGTAAAGGCGGCGGGGTATGAACCGGGAAAGGATTTTAAGATTGCTATGGATGTGGCTTCTTCTGAATGGAAGAGCAATAAGGGAAAGGGGTATTACCATCTCCCCAAAGCCGATATGGAATATACAGCGGATGAACTTGTGGAGCACTGGGTAAATCTTTGCGAAAAATATCCTATCATTTCCATTGAAGATCCTTTGGATGAAGAAGATTGGGAGGGATGGGAGATAATTACGAAGAAGCTTGGTGACAAGGTTCAACTGGTTGGTGATGATTTATTTGTAACCAATACCAAGAGGCTGTCCCAGGGAATCGAAAAGGGCTGTGCAAATTCCATTCTTATTAAACTAAATCAAATCGGTTCGGTGTCTGAAACACTGGAGGCAATCAAGATGGCTCACAAGGCAGGTTACACCGCCATCGTTTCCCATCGTTCCGGTGAAACCGAGGACACCACCATTGCAGATTTGGCAGTGGCCCTAAACACTTGTCAGATAAAAACCGGGGCTCCATGCCGAAGCGAAAGGGTGGCAAAGTATAATCAACTTATCCGAATCGAGGAAAAACTGGGAGACAGGGCTGAGTATCCGGGGATGAAAGCTTTTCGTGTGAGAAGGTGAAGTCTTTGCTGATTCTTTGCCACATTCAAGGTATAATGTAATGTGGAGGAGATGGTAGAAGAAATGAAAAAATGGCATAAAAATATCGTAGACACGGCAAAAATGCTGGGAGCTTTAGCTGGTGGCTTTTTGCTTTGTCTGGTTATTGGAACCAAATATAATGCGGAGGCACTTGCACCGGCGATTATGGTGATGGCAGTTTTTTTTATTGCCCGCATGACAGATGGTATGATTTATGGAATTGTTGCCTCGTTTCTCAGTGTGCTGGCCATTAATTTTGCCTTTGCTTTTCCTTATTTCGCATTTAATTTCAGCATTCCGGAAAATATTATTTCGGCATTGATTATGCTGGTTGTCACCGGGATGACAAGTGCCTTGACATCACAATTAAAGTGGCAGGAGAGAGTGAAGGCAGAGAGCAACAATGAAAAAATGCGAGGCAATCTTTTGCGAGCAGTTTCTCATGATTTACGGACACCGCTTACAACCATTTATGGTTCCAGTTCCACCATTGTGGAAAATTACCGGCAATTATCCGAAGAACAGCTGGTACAGCTTGCAGATGGGATTCGGGAAGATGCCGGTTGGTTGATTGGTATGGTGGAAAATATTTTATCCATTACACGAATTGATAATGAAGGAGTAAAAATCGTCAAGACACCGATATCTTTGGAAGAATTGATTGATTCCGTGTTGATGAAGTTCAAAAAAAGATATCCCAATCAGAAAATACAAATAGCCATTCCGGATGAATTTGTCAGTATTCCAATGGATGCGGTATTGATGGAACAGGTAATCATGAATATCCTGGAAAATGCAGTACAGCATGCCAAAGGTATGCAAAATCTGGAATTAAGTGTGTTTGTATTGGGAAATAAGGCGGTTTTTGAAATTTGTGATGATGGTTGTGGAATTGAAAAAGAGAGGATGAAAGGTCTTTTTCATGAATTCTTTTCCATTCAGGATACCCCGGTGGATCACCAAAAGAAAAGCATGGGAATTGGCCTTGCTGTATGTGACTCCATCATAAAAGCCCATGGAGGAGCTATTACAGCGGAAAATCGAAAGAGTGGCGGATGCTGCATTCGTTTTGCTTTAGATATGGAGGAACCGAACTATGAATAAGTACAAAGTGCAGGTAATTGAAGATGAAATGAATATATGCAACTTTATGAAAATGGTTTTTGAAACCCATGAGTATCAGGCGATTATATCCCAAAAGGGAGAGAGCGGTCTGACCATGTTTTGGTCCCATCATCCGGATGTGGTAATACTGGATTTGGGATTGCCGGACATGGATGGCACCCAGGTGATACGGGAGATTCGAAAAGAATCGGATACGCCGATTATTGTTTTATCTGCCCGGACCGATGAAGCAGATAAAGTAGAAGCATTGGATTTAGGGGCCAATGACTATATTACAAAGCCCTTTGGAACCAATGAGCTTTTGGCAAGAGTTCGTGCTACATTGCGTACAGCGAGATTTCAAGGAACTTCCACCGGGATAAAACAGGAATTTAATTTAAGTGATATGAAAATAGAATATGAAGCAAGAAAAGTCACCATTGGCACGGAAGAAATCCGGCTGACACAGACAGAATACAATATTGTGGAACTTTTGGCAGTTCATGCGGGAAAAGTATTAACGTATGCAGAGATTATAAAAAAAGTATGGGGGTATTCGGATTCGGGAAGTGTGAAAAAACTTCAGGTGAATATGGCAAATATTCGAAAAAAATTTGGAGAAAAACCCGGAGAATATCGTTACATATTAAATGAACTTGGTGTGGGATATCGTATGAATGATATGCAGGAGTAAATAAAAAGGAAACGGAAAGGGAAAAAATATATGAAATGGACAGATGTTATGGGCCTTCTGGGGGGATTGGCTTTGTTTCTTTATGGAATGCAAATGATGAGTCAGGGGCTTGAAAATGCAGCAGGCAATAAAATGAAACAGATTTTGGGGAAATTGACCTCCAATCGTTTTCTGGGAGTTGTGGTAGGAGCGGTAATTACAGCAGTGATCCAATCCTCTTCCGCCACAACGGTTATGGTAGTAGGATTTGTAAATTCCGGTTTGATGACTTTGACCCAGGCAATATGGATTATCATGGGAGCCAATATTGGCACCACCATAACCGGTCAGTTGATTGCCCTGGATGTGGGGGCTCTTGCCCCATTTATCGCCTTTGTGGGGGTGGCGATTCTGGTATTCTTAAAAAATGAAAAAATCCATCCCATCGGTCATATTGTGGCAGGATTAGGAATCCTTTTTATTGGGATGGATATGATGAGTGCTTCGATGGAACCTCTAAGTGATTCCACAGAATTTATCAGGCTATTGACTCGATTTGAAAATCCGATTTTAGGGATTTTAGCCGGTATGATTTTTACCGCCATTATCCAATCATCTTCTGCTTCTGTGGGCATTTTGCAAGCGTTAGCAGCCGGTGGAGTGGTGACTTTGGACAGTGCTGCTTTTATCTTGTTTGGGCAAAATATTGGCACCTGTATCACCGCGCTGCTTGCTGCCATCGGTGCCAATCGAAATGCCAAACGGACCACCGTAGTACATTTTTCTTTTAATATTATTGGTACTTTCCTGTTTGCTATATTATGCGTCGTTACGCCGTTGATTCATTGGATGCAAAGCATAAGTCCAGACAATGTTCCGGCACAGATTGCCAATTTACATACCTTATTTAATATCGTTACGACCATTCTTTTACTTCCTTTTGGGCAAGTTCTTGCTACAATAGCTAAAAAAATATTGCCGGATCGAGAACGGGCGAAAGGATGGCAGCAGGGGATGCTGCCTCATATGCAAAATTCCGCCCGGGATATGTTGGGACAGTCGGCCATCAGTACAGAAGAGACAAAAAAGGAATTGTATCAGATGCTCCATTTGGCAGAGCAAAATGTGCATCATGCCTTTGAAGTATTTATTCATAATGACAAAGAACTCTTTCAAACTATTGTAAGCCAGGAAGAGCAGGTGGATCAGATGAATGATAAAATCACCTGTTTGATTACCACGGCGATTTCCCATGAGAATACAACAAGTGGAAGCAGTGTGTTTAGCAGTTATTATGCCATTACCGGAAACATTGAGCGTATCAGTGACCATGCTATGAATATTGCAGAATATTCCAAAATGCGTAAAAAAATGGGAGTTAAGTTTACCAAAAAAGCTAAAAAAGAAGCAGCCAGTCTGCAGGAAGTTTGCGACCAATTATTTGTTCTGTTGTATCATATGGAGGAAGATATGGAAGTTTGGCATCAAAAAGTTGCGGATCAGGAACAGAAAATCGATGACCTGACCAAACAATACCGGGATAATATGATGGAACGCATTCAGAAAAAGGAATGTTCTTATCAAGCCAGCATATTGTATTCGGAGATGCTTACGGATTTCGAACGAATTGGAGACCATGCCTTGAATATTGCAGATGAATGGCAGGCAATTGCTGGCTTTGAATCCAATTTATGAAAGTTAGTGTATAATTTTTATTGGCAAAAGATTAGTAATTAAAAAGGGAAGAAGGAAATTCCCTCTTCCCAATCATACAGTTTTTCTTTATTATGTTAGTTGACCAAAAAAACAGATAAAGGAGACTGTATGATGAAATCTA
>JALEKC010000009.1 GCA_022769325.1 Eubacterium sp.
TGGCTGGTGCTGCCCTGGATATCCACATCGGTGTCTAATTGATTGTTTTTAAATCCGATGAATTGGAGAGGAACAATGTCTGTTCCCTGATGTAACAGCTGGTAGAAGGAATGCTGTCCGTTCGTTCCCGGTTCACCGAAAATGACAGGACCGGTTGGATAGGAAACAGGCTCGCCAAAGCGGTTTACAGACTTTCCGTTGGATTCCATATCCAATTGCTGCAAATGAGCAGGGAAACGGCTGAGAGCCTGGGAATAAGGAAGGACGGCGGTTGCCGGATAGCCAAGAACATTTCGCTCATAAACGCCGATCAAAGCATCGAGCATTGCCGGGTTTTTCAGAAGATCTTCGTTTTTTGCAAGCGCATCTTCCTCAGCAGCACCATTTAAGAAACGTGCAAACACGTCCGGGCCGAAGGCAAGAGAAAGAACGGCTCCTCCGACTGCGGAAGTCGAAGAAAAACGTCCGCCGATATAGTCATCCATAAAGAATGCAGCCAGATAATCGTCGCTCTTTGCAAGCGGAGAAGTTTCGCTGGTAACGGCGATCATATGTTTTGCCGGATCCAGACCGGCTTTTTTCAAAGCATCCTTTACAAAAGATTCATTGGTCAAGGTTTCCAGGGTTGTACCGGATTTGGAAACCAGTACAAAAATTGCGTGTGCTACGTCTGTAGAATTCAATACGGCAGCAGCATCATCCGGATCCACATTACTGATAAATTTTGCTTCCATCTTAAAAGAGTCATTTTTCTTTGCCCAGTTTTCAAGTGCAAGATACATCGCACGAGGACCAAGGTCACTTCCGCCTATTCCAATCTGAACTACGGTTGTGAATTTTTCACCGGCTGCATTGGTAATTTCACCGGCATGAACTTTATTGGCAAATTCTGCAATCTTTTTTTGCTGGCTGACATAAAATTCCCTTTTGTCTACATCATCTGCAATGACGGTATCTCCCAACTGTCCACGAGTCAGTTGATGAAGCACAAGTCGTTTTTCACCGGTATTAATGACAGCACCGTTGTATAGTTCTTTATATTTTTCCACCAGTTCGGCTTCTTCTGCCAGAGAGGAAAGTGCCTGTAAAATGTCATCGTCCACTGCCTTTGCTGCAAAATTGTAGGAAAGACCGGCTGCCATCGGTACAATGTATTTTTGTACACGCTCGGCACCATTTTCACCGGACATGACATTTGCAAGGTCCACTTGTTTGTTTTGTGACAATACCTCGAAAGATTTTAAGGTATCTAAATTGTTCCAATTACTCATACAATCCTCCTATCCGGAGCCCAGGAGACTCCGCTATACTTTGAAAGTGTATCCCATTTCGATACTATCCTTATTATATAATACAACTTCTCAATCTGCAATGAAAAATTAGATTACCCCTAGGCTTTTTAGCAGAAAAATCCACCCGGTTAAGGTAATGGAGGAAAGCAATGTGGTTAATACAATGACACTGCTGGTAAGAACCACATCATTTCCGGTATTTTTTGCCATGATATAGCAAGAAACCGTAGCAGGGGAACCAAGCATAATCAGGATGCCGATGAGCTCCTGTCTGCGATATCCCATATAAATGGCCGGTGGCAGAAAAAGAGCACAAAGTAGAACTAATTTTATGAAACTGGCAACCAAAGTAGGACGTATTTTTTTGATTGCTTTTTTTCCTTCAAATCCTGCCCCAATGGAAAGTAGCGCCAGAGGAGAGGCGGTTGCAGCCAGATAAGAAATCCCTTTATTGATAAAAACCGGAAAATGTAAATCTAAAAAAGCAAATGGGAGTGCTACCAAAATTCCCAACAAAATTGGATTTTTAAAAATGTTACAGATGGTTTGCTTTATATTTGGATGCTCTTCTTGATTTCCTTTTAATGTCAAAATGATAACGGCAAAAATATTAAAAAGAGGTACAGCACCGATAATCATCAATGGTGCCATTCCGGCACTGTCATACATATTGTCAATAAATGCAAGACCTAAAATGGCAGCACTACTTCGATAGGAAACTTGTATAAAGGCCCCTTTTTCGAATTCATTTTTCATAAAATGTTCGGTCAAAAACCAAAGGAGTAATATGATAAATAGTGTGACAAAAAAACAGTATAATACATATCTTGCATCAAAGAAATCACGGATATTATTTTCGGTTAAGTCTTTGAAGACAAGGGCGGGAAGAGCAACATAAAAAACGTATTTATCTGCTGCTTTTGTAAAATCTTCATTGATAATTTTAAGGCGGATTAACACTTTTCCAAGAATCATAATTAAAAATATTGGTAGTGTAGCATTTAAACTATAAAGAAAATTTTCCATTGGTGTGTCCTTTCTTCCTCATATTTGGGTGGGTCTCAAGGTCATATGACTTATCATGCAAGCATGAACGTCATCTGACTTTTCGACGTAGATACAAATGATGCCCCGGATTGCAACGTTGCTTCGCAACTCAAGCAATCCTGCAAATATTCGGAATCCGCGGAAAACCGCTCCTTCCTCATATTTGGGCGGGCCTCAAGGTCATATGACTTATCATGCAAGCATGAACGTCATCTGACTTTTCGACCCTGGCATCATTAGTATACAGCGGATGGGTGGGAATCGCAAGGTCTATCTTTGGAATGTTTGGCATAGGATAGAAGAAAGAATTGAAAAGGAGAATTTGAGATGATGCGAAAAAATATGTTTTTTTCCCTGATTCTATTTGCTGTGATATGTACAAGTACATTGGCCTTTTGTGGTTGTGAAAAAAAGGTATCGTCATTAAAGGAGGAAGGAAAAGAGTGTGATTATACGGTTGTGGCCACGCGAGATTGCCCGGAAGAGTTTTTGAGTCATTTGGAAGAAAAAAAAATTAATCCTTTTCAAATGACTTATCAGGATGGATCGTATCTATATATTGCCGTTGGGTATGGAGAACAAAAAACAGGAGGGTACAGCATTGTTATTAAGGGATTATTGGAAAAAAGTGATAAATTGTGCATTGAAACGGAATTGAGAGGCCCGGGAAAGGACGAAACCGTGAAGCAAAAGCCAAGTTACCCATATGTTATCATTAAAACGGAAAATAGTTCAAAAGAAGTAATATTTGAATCTCATTGATAAAAGCACTTGTTTTTTTAGTGAAATTAAGGTATAATGAAAAACGCGGCTTGAAAATTATGAAAAAATATGAAAGAAGGATGGAGAATGTTAATCAAACGTGTGCGTTCAGTGTTGTATGAATGGCGGAATGTGATTGGCATGGTAGTGTGGGACATCGTAATCGGAGCGGCGCTTATTTTTTTCTTGTATATTGCATTACTAAATGTAGATAATCGTTTATTGAGAGTAGCTTTGATGTCATTTACAGTGGCGATTTGTGCTCTTTCTATCGCGATAAAATATGTTCTTTATTATCGTAAAACGGGAATCGATGACGTTACCGGTGGGAAAAATAAAAAAGAATTTGAGAGAATTGCTTCTACTTTATTGCAGGGAACTGGCAAGTTTGCACTTGTGTATGCCAATATTGACCGTTTTAAACTGGTAAATGAACTCTATGGGAATGAGCGAGGAGACGATGTGCTGCGTCAGATTCATAAAGTGATTGATGACGAACTTGTAAGTTGGGATGAAGTATCCGG
>JALEKC010000017.1 GCA_022769325.1 Eubacterium sp.
ATTGTGTTCCACCGCTGTTTTTACAATATCGTGACTTAGCTTATGGTCAATATCACGCATGATACGTTGTTCCTTATCGTTGATTCGTTTTACAGCTTTCATCTTCTTGGAAGTCTGTAGTTTTTTACGAAGATAAGCGTAGTGTCTGCGCATATATTTGTTCTTACGGCCATTGCCATAGAACTTAACGTTGCCATCAGAACAGTATGATACCGCAGGACATTTGATACCTAAATCAATACCCATGATATTGCCATCTGTTTTGAGTTCGGGTTCAGCAACCTCATATACGATTTGTGCCACAAGTGTATGATTCTTGATTACGATACGCATAGTCCCAAACTTTGCATCGGAAAATAAAGATTTCTGGCGTTCTGTTAGTTTAACAGAAACCGAAATGCGTTTAGATTTACCATTCACCATTACCGGAAACTCGATGTGGTTTTCCTTAATCTTATAGTTCTGATTATTGATATAACAGCAAGGTTTCTTTAGTATTGGCAGATTGGGCGCTTTTGTTCTGATAGCAGAGCCACACTTTGCAAAGATTCTGTTTTTAAGAACTGCTTTGTGACAGTATTTATAATGCTTTTTCACAACAGATTTAGCATCACGGATACACTGATTCAGCAACGCACTGGGAAGGTTGGCATTTACATCGGCAGTAGTCAGTTTAGCAATCGAATGACCGCTGACGGCATCAGAAACAAGACTATTGACAGTTTCAATGTATTCTGTCATAGTCTGAGAGATTAAGGTTTTCTGATATTCTGTTGGATAAATTTTCACTGTTTCAGAAAGCTGCATCATATCACCACCTAAACATTTTTCTGATTCTCAATGTATTGTTTGATTACTGCAAGTGGAGCACCGCCAACTGTAGAAACAAAATAACTGTTTGTCCAAAGACTTGGAAGCCTTGATTTTAACCACGGAAATTCTGCTCTTAATACCTTAGAGGAATAACCTTTTATTTGTTTCACAGCTTTGTGAATGCCATACTGAGGGTCTACTTCCATAAGCAGATGCACATAGTCCGGCATGATTTCCATTTCAAAGATTTCGACATTAAGCCGTTCGCACGTCTGTTTAATCAACTCCTTTAGGCGAACATCCACTCCGTCTACCAAAACGGAACGTCGATACTTAGGGCACCATACTACATGATATTTGCAGGAATAGACTACGTTGTGATTTGATTTATATTTCATATAAGAATTATACCACTACGACATATATAATGCAATAGAAATTAGATAACTTTTAGTAAAATAATAATCGCCTTGTATCACCATTGCTAAATCAAGGGGCTTTACGGCGACATCTGGTAAAAATCCCATTACCATACCTCTCTTCCTACAGGCTCACCCCAATCATATTCGCCATCCAGCACCATCTTTCCACCAAACTCAGCGGCTCTCTCTTCCAAAGTTTTATGACGAAATGATTTCGCTAAAGTAATTACTCCATCTGCTACCGTGACATCCAAAACCTCATTCAATGCAATTCCTGCATTTCTCAATACTTCTTTTGGCAACCGGATTCCTTGACTATTTCCCCATTCCTTTACTTGTGTTTGCATATAAAAACCTCCTTCGCTTAGTATATACTAAGCGAAGGAGAATATCAATAAGATTCTTCCTTTTTCTGTGAGTTCAATACTTTCCCCATTTCCAAATCTTGAATACTTTTGATTCTCGCCATCATTACAGCTACCACGGATAAACATACACCGGAAATCATAATCACCATGCCTGCCCCTCTTCCTATACTTGTGTCAAGCAGCTTTGCCGCCAAATCCGCCAACAATCCTCCAGCTCCATATGCAATTACGTAACCCATCTGAGACAAAAATCCGATAAAGCCCCACGCCCTTCCCTGAAGTTTATCCGGAATATTCGTCCTCACCAGATAATCCAGACAGTTGTTGGCAAAAGGTAACATGGCAAAAAATAGAAATCCAAATCCACAAATTACAAAAATATTTTCCCATATGCCAAATCCAATCATAAAAAGACCGGCACACATCAGTGAGATTGCAAGCACTTTCACATACCTTTTCTTAATCCCCCGCACCCCCAATATCAGACTGGAAACCAGCATTCCACATGCACATACAGTTTCTCCAATTCCCAATGTCTTCGAATCCGCAAAGGACAAGATAAGTGGCTCCGCCAAAATCTGAAATACTCCAAGAAACAGGGTCATAACTGCGGAAACCAAAATGAGCAAAAAGATTCCCTGTTTGGAATGTACCACATTCCAGCCCTCTTTCAGACTCTCCATAAAGGATTTATCCTCGCTACCTGATTTTGTCTCAATTCCTTTTTTTACAACTGCAGTGGATATTACCGTCAAAACAAAGGTACTGATGTCAATAATCAGCAAGAGTTTCACATCACTTATACTGAGCAAAAGACCTGCCACCAACGGCGATATCAGATATCTGGCGCTTCCTGCCAGACTCACCAGACCATTGGCCTTTGAAAACTCCTCTTTGGTCAACAAATCCGAAACCGTCGCCCGATAGGAAGGTTCCAGCAAAGAAGAAAAAACAGAACTTACAAATACACCGATACATATTTGCAGGAGGCTTGCTCCTCCATTCATCATGCAAATAAGGATGTAAATAATTCCCAATGCCGAGCAGCCATCACCCAACATCATCAGCAGTCTTCTGTCATACCGGTCTGCCAAGACTCCCGCCGGAACACTCAAAATCAGCGTCGGCAAAAAAGCCAGCAGTGTCACCAGTGCCATGCTCGCTGCACTTCCTGTCTGCCCAAACACATACACCCCCAAACCAAAGCTGGTAAGTCCACCCCCGACGGAGGAAATCAACTCTCCTGTCCAAAGCAGAAGAAACTTTCCAAAATTACTTTTCCTTACATTATGATTCATATCTTTCCCCTTTCTTTTCGACCGATTGACTGTCGGTAGTTATTTAAATGAAAAAGGAATACGACATTCCTTTTTTCTTTTGGCAATCTTTTTAATTACTTTTTAAATATGGGTTTCACTGCCTCCATCAATGCACCGGATTCCATGCCGAGCACCCGCTCCGCATGATAGATAAATCCCATCATCTTTCGTTGTTCCTCTTCTTCACTATACTGATTCAGACTATCAAAAGCCGAATAAGAATAAGTCATAATCATTTCCACCGCCTCTGCCGGATAGTCTGTATGCATGATTCCTTGCTTAATTCCATCTTCCGCAATCTTCGTAATCAGCTTATTTACCCTTCCTAAAAGCATATTTTCCAGTTTCTGATGCATCAAGGCATTCTGGGGTCTGTGAACCTGCTCCATAATCATATCGCCAAGCTCATTATCAAGATTAAGTGATAACATGGTGCGGGTTAATCGTTCAAGAACCGGTATGGATTCATCTAATGCGATAACGGAAGCTTTTTCCACCATTTGGTTCGTCAGTCGCTCTATCATTGCATCCAATATATCCTCTTTCGACTTGAAATGATAATACAGGGTTCCTCTGGCAATTCCAATCTCCTCAAGAATATCATTGGTACTGGTCTTGTCAAAACCCTTTGCACAAAATAATCTCTCGGCAACGTCCAATATTTCATTTTTTCGCTCTTCTGCATCTTTTACAATTCTCATTTTCTCGCCTCCACCGACAACCTGTCGGTAATAAATATAACACAATTTTTTTTATTTGGCAAGCTCTTAGACATTATATTTTTCTTCGAACACAAACTATTTCAAAAGTCGGGTTGCAAAATGCCACAAAAAAACTTATAATGTTTATATAAAATTGGATTAATCTTTTTCATAAATCTACTTGATAAATCAAAGGGGAAATACAGATATGGATAAAAACAGTTACGAAGAAAAGATTCGCGCATTGGAAGCCGAAATCAAAATTATGAAAGAGCGCTACCAGATATTGGTTGAGACCACCTCTGCCATTCTTTTTGAGTACAAACCAGCCGAGGACAAAATGATTTTCAATTATAACTTTCCTGAAAACAAGAGTCGGCGGGAGATTGATTCCTATCATGAATACATGAAACACTCTCCTCTGGTTCATCCTGACCATTTAAAAAAGTTTATGGACGTTCTGGATACCGCATCGCAAATTTCCATACGTGGTGATTTGGAATATCTGAGTAAAGTTTCCTCCGAAGAATTTGAATGGCATAAAACATACTACTCCAGCATTGCCGATGCCAGTGGAAAAATCATCAGCGTATTTGGAAGAATATGTAATATTCATAAGTCTGCTACCGAGCGTCAAAAGATTATCCACCGAGTTGAAACGGACTATTTAACCGGTCTTTATAATAGAGGTGCTGCCACCGAAAAGATCACGGAATGGCTTACATCAAATCCCACTTCAGAAGCTCACATGCTTATGATTGATTTGGATAACTTTAAAAATATCAACGATAAATATGGTCATGCCTTTGGTGACGAAGTATTAAAAGGGACTGCAATGATCCTTAGTAACTGTTTTGATCAAGACTGTATCGTCTCTCGTTTTGGTGGAGATGAATTTGTCATTTTTGTACAGAGTAAACCATTGCACCTGGTTGAAACTCTTGCAGATACTCTGATTCAAATGCTTCCCGACAAAATCAGCGGCCTGGAAAGACCGCTGAAATGTAGTATCGGCATCTCTTCAAGAATATCCCGACAGGACAACTTTATTGATTTGTTCAATCGCGCCGATTCCGCAATGTATCAAGCAAAGAAAATGGGAAAAGGATGCTACTCTACCTATCAGTAAAATCCAAAATATTGCTCCACTTTCCTTACGGTTTCTTCAACTGTACTTTGGGGAGTTCTTTCAACCCACCAAAATAAAAAAATGCACTTAAAAAGAGTGAAGATAACTCGCATGAGATATCTTCACTCTTATTTATAACTCACTTACTATTTCACTTTAATTATGCACGTAGCTTTCTTGCCGTTAAATGTCTTAACCGTAATCTTAGCTTTTCCCTTCTTTAAGGCTTTTACTTGTCCGTTCTTTGTTACAGTAGCAACTTTCTTGTTGTTTGATGACCAAGTCATCTTGTAACTTGCGGTTCCTTTTGGAAGTTTTGCTTTTAAGGTTACTGTCGACCCTTTCTTCAACGTCTTGCTCTTCGCTTTCAATGCAACCTTTTTCGGTTTGTTTTTCACCTTTACGACAATCGTTGCCTTCGTACCATTGGCAGCGGTTACTGTAATTGTTGCAGAGCCTTTCTTTTTGGCTTTAATCTTTCCATTCTTGACAGTTGCAACAGAAGACTTGCTGGTTTGGTAAGTAAGTACCTTATCCGTTGCATTAGCCGGTGTAACCTCTGCAATTATCTTAAATGTCTCACCTGCACCTAATGTAATTTTCGTTGCATTTAATTTCACATCCGTCACTGCTACTGTCGTCGGCTCTGCCGATGGTGTCGCTGTCGGTGCCTCTGTCGGCTTCACGGTCGGTGTCGCCGTCGGTTTCTCTGTCGGCTTCACAGTCGGTGTCGCCGTCGGTTTTACTGTAGGTGTTGGTTCTGTCGTAGGCACTGGCGTAGGAGTCGGCTTACTTTCTTCCTTCTTCACCGTTTCACGAGAAATCTCGCTCTGACAATGCTCACAATACACAACCGAGTCATAAGAAGTATCTGTTTCATTTTCTTTTACTGCAGGAAGTGGTACGTGCTTACTCTTGTCTACCACGATATCAGATACTTTAACAACCTGTGTGCACTTCTTGTCTGCAAACATCTGATGGCACATATCACAAGTCCAGTACTCTTTCGCACCATATGCGATACAGGAAGCTTCCTCCGCATCATGATGCTGCAATTTATGTGCAATAACAGGAGCTTCTACTTCGGTTTCTACAACATCGCCACAAATACTGCATTCTTTGTGTCCCAGACCTTTTTTCGTACAGGTCGGTGCATACTCGCCCTCTCCGGTAAAGAGAATTTCATCTGCTGCTTCACAAGCTGCACGAGTAATGGTCACTTCAAATGTTGTGGTCTTGTATGCGTCTGCATCCTCTGCTGTATACTCTGCCGTAGCAACGACTCCCTTTCCTGCCGTCAATGCCAGCTTAGCATCCTCAGCGTTCCAGCTCCATCCCTCAGGAAGTGAAGTCACCTCGCCAACTGTTTTTACCTTATTTTTCACCGAGATTGTACTCTCCGGAACCGTCGCAGGAATCTCATCCTTATCTGCCCACTGGGCATATACCGTCATATCTGAGTCGTAAGGCTGACCAAAGACAAACTTCGTATAAGTCTCCTCTCCCTCTTCGGTCTCCGGCTCATTCTTTACAAACCAGCCAAGGAAATAGGAATCGGCTTTTGTCGGCTTCTCCGGCTCCGTTACATACGTTTCCTCGCCAACCAGGTTAGATAATTGCTGTGATGCCACTTCGCTGCCACCATTGCTGTCAAAAGTAATGGTGTAATCCAATGCCACAAAGCGGTTTCCATGTTCATTGGCATATGTCTCTGCCGTTGAGCCCTTGAATCCATAAATCGTCACATGCGGCATAATTGGCAAAGTGTTCGTAGCATTTGGTTCTGTATCAAGAAAGAATGGATAGCCATTCCAATATGATGTCTCTTTCTCAGAATCTTCTACCTTATATGAGTATGATGAGTGATCGTATGTTCCCTCTACCGGTTTCATAAACTTCATATTCGGATTCAGAATCGTAATGGATTGTAATCCACTTTGGGCAAATGCTGCAATATCCAGCTTATCTACTGAATCCGGCAATACGATGCTCTTCAGTGACCCACAGCCAGCAAAGGCGAACGGCTCAATTGATTGAATAGACTCACTCAAAGAAATTTTCTCCAACTGGTTACAATTCAGGAACATTCCCTGTACTACTTTAGTAATGGCAGTACTGCTAATGTCTGCCTCATCCATCATTAAGTTTTGCCAGTAGTAAGTTGCATTATAGTGTCGGTCGCAGACTGTGCTGGCTCCGCTTAGCGTCACCTTCTCCAGACAATTCTGTCGGTCATTCCAGAAAATTGTATCCCATCGGGGTATTTCCTCTCCAAACCTAGAATCAATATTAAGCTTCCCAGATGCAACCTCAATTTCCTCTACATGATTGCAGAATTGGAATGCACAGTCACCAATCGTTGCCTCCTTCGATTTCACGATGATTCTCTTGGCATTTCTCTGACCCCAAAATGCGTTATCCATAATAGAAGTTACATTTTCCGGCAACACAATCTCTTGCAGACCCCAATTCTTTGGCAGTTCCGCAAATAATTGTTCTACTGTTGCTTTGTTACTACCATGTAATTCACCATCCACATTCTCAATCATAAACGCATTTCTCCCAATGGTGGTGAGATTTGTCAGCTTCGTAAAGTCAATCCCTGATAGCCGTTCGTCATTGTAAAAGGCATAGTCACCGATCGTCTCTATGCTCTCCGGCAAAGTAACTGTCTGAAGACTGACACATCCAAAGCAGGCGCTTTCCGCAATGCTGGTGATTCCATCGTCCACAACCACTTCCTCCACCATCGCCATAAATTGCAAGAAACGTAATTTATCCATTGCCGATTCCACCCCGGAGTCGGTCTCTATGGCATTGACGACAATTTTCTTCGGTGCCGTTTGGTTTGGAAATGCTTTTCGGTAATCTTGATTGGAAAAAATCCGATACGTTTCCTGGTAGCCATTGTTATATGGTATCACTTTATACGTCAAGGAATCTTTATTGGAAGCGCTGTCTTTGCAGTTCATTCCCATAATCTCATACAGATACAAACTACCGTTCTGTGGGATCTCATCAAATATCATGGTATCAATCCCCGGACATCTGGAAAACGCTTGTGACACTATATTAGTCAGTCCCTTTGGAATCGTCAATGTTCCTTCCAGTCCACAGTCTCCAAAGGCCGCATAACAGATGGATCTTACACCTGTCAAATCAACGGACTTAAGACTCTTACAGTAGGTAAAGGCATTGACGTCTATTGTCGATATAGAACCATTCAGGTTTATCGTTTCCAAAGCGGTACATCCATAAAATGCTTTGAATGGAATTTGGCTCTGGCTACGATTGGAATTCTCCGGCTTCGCATAATAGTTTACTGTTTTCAATGCCTTATTGCCGGCAAACAATCCTGTGCCCAGACTCACACCATAGGGAAGATTTATCTCCTGGATGGGACATCCAAAGGCAGATGGCGCTTCTAACGGCTGTGACGCAACCGACTTTCCATCTGCCGAAAAACCTTCAGAAGAACCAAATGACGGACTATTAATCTCATTATATGCAATTTTTTGTGACGTATCCTTATATGCCAGCCATCCAAATGCACCGGTATCGATAAACTGTAGTTTGCTCTGCTGGGATATCTCAAAGGTTTTCAGACTGGTACAACCCATAAAGGCCAACGAAGATATTGCTCTAA
Source organism: Eubacterium sp. (assembly GCA_022769325.1). Classification (GTDB taxonomy): domain Bacteria; phylum Bacillota; class Clostridia; order Lachnospirales; family Lachnospiraceae; genus Eubacterium_F. The sequence goes on from JALEKC010000017.1 coordinate 8,399, forward strand.
TATTATCCGGCAGTTGAAAACTTTCCAATGCAGTACAATTCTTAAATGTACAGAAATTGATCTGTGAACATTTACTTTCCCCTAAAAATGTTACCGTTTTCAGTTTTTTGGCATCGCGAAATGCTTCAACTCCAATATGATATACACTTTCCGGAATCTCAATACCGGTGATACCACTTTTTGCAAATGCCCGGTAGTCAATCAGATTACACTTGGAATTTTCTTCAAAGGTAACCGTCTGCAGTGCACTTGCCTTATAAAAACATTGTGCTGCAATCTTCTCTACCGATGCCGGAATCTCAATACTGCTCAGTTTTGTATTTGTAAACATAATATATGGTAATGACGGTATACTGTCTGACTGGATATCTACCGCTGTCAGATTTACACAGCCATAGAAGATACCATCGCCCAAATTTTCCACCGTTTGCGGAATTGTCACGGAAGTGATTTCACTATTGTTCATGGCTGCAAACCAGGCAATGTCTGTAGTACCCTCCTTGAAAGTCAGACTACTACGTCCAACCACAGGGTCTACCCAGAGGGCAACCGTTCCGGCATATGCGATATGGTCCTCAGAGGCATCGGCAAGGCTCTGTACCCATGCCGGCACAGTACCAGTGGGACACTCTAGTTCTTCCTCATCGTTCCGTCCCTTGACACCATAAATCGAATCATTTAATTGACGTAAAGTATCCGGCAAAGTAATGCTATCGACCTGATTCAAAACATCACTAAAACCTTGAATACACTGAATACCATCGGCAAATGTTATACTGTTAATGGCATTCATCTGTTCCTCTGTAAGCGTCTCACTCATACCGGAGCCTCTAAGTACAGATTTAATCGGTAAAGTACGTCGCTCATAGGACGGCGTCTCTACCTCCCCGCTAGGAACCGGTACTTCCACTTCCAGTGAAGATGGAATGGCGATATCCACCGGTCCGGATTCTACGGATACAGGCAGAGCATCCTTTAATTCATTTACGGTTACTATGGTTCCATATCCGGTATCCGTGGTCGTTGATGCGGAAAAAGAATAGGTCAGTCCCTGACCGTCTGTCACAACCAGGTTCTCGTTCACAATCTCACCGCGTAATGCTTCTTCCGCTTGCATTTCCTTTGGAAAAAGCAACATCGCACACGCTGCCAGGCAGATAAGACCCAACAGATATTTTGTCTTCGTTACTATTGACTTCATTTCATTTCTCCCTTCTTTGTTGTTTTATCTATGTAAACAGATCTAGGATCTGATATTTTTATGATTCCGTCAAGTGACGAAACATATTGAGAATGACGGGATCCAGATGAAATCCCGACCTTGTCAGTTTCTGTGGCAACACCGGCTCTCTGTCATAGAGAAATGCTTCATAGTCATCTCTTTCTTCCTCTGACAAACCGGTAAAATCGATGGAAAAGCAGTATACGTTCGGCTCGTCGGAAACTTCCACTCTGTCTGTAAGCGGAATCGTCAAATTCTCCAGTTGCAGTTTCCCCTGCCGGATGGCACTCTCCTCGGCAAAACGCAGTCGGATTTTGTCTGTGAAGCAGCCTTCCAAAGATACCTGTGCCACACTTCCATCTTCGCCAGCCAGACTGCTCTCTCCTTTGATTTTCTGCACGGTGTAGGCATCGTCCAGATTTCGACCCCATGCCACATAGCATGCCATTAAAAAATAGTATGCGTTTACACACAACCAGAAAATCATCACCAGATAACTAGGTGTCTGTTGTTCGGCTGTCATTCCTAACATGCGCACTGCTGCCCCGAGGGAAATCAAAAAGCCAAGCAAATACACCAATACATATCGCCCCTTGCTGCTGCGTTTGACTTCTTCATCTTTTGCCGTCACATGAAAACCATGTTTTTTTATCCCAAATCCGCCGGTTAATGCCGTAGGCAGAAGGTAAGGGAACAGTACCATATCATACACATCCGTCCATTTCGTCGTACGGATTCCCTGGGAAAGCCTATGCATACAGACATTACTGCATACATACATGGGAAGCCAAAAAAGCAACACTCCCTCTATGGTGCACTCCACCGCGACAATTCCTGCAAAGGCAAACAGCACCGGAGTCAGGATATAAATTAACTTCTTGACCGGACCAAGCCAGTAACTGATGGCTGTCAGGTAGTTTAGTTTTTGGCGGATATCCAACCCTTTACTTCTAAGAAAATGCGTTTTCCTTCCAGAACGCAGGCACCCTCTCGCCCAGCGTTTTCTCTGGCGAATCAGTGCTGAGAAGCTCTTTGGCGGCATACCGCTTGCCAACACTTTGGAGATGGCAACTCCACGATAACCGGCTTTTTCCAGCTCGATTCCGGTTGCAAAATCCTCTGTCAAAACTCCGGTGACAAATCCCCCAATTTCTTCCAACCCCTCCCGTAGGAGCACAGCATTGGAGCCACCAAAAATCACACTATTGGTTTTATTTTTTGCCACTTGGACTACTTTATAGAAATAATCCTGTTCATTGGGAATCGCATCTTCCGCAAACAAATTATATTGAAATAAGTCCGGATAGTAAAAATTCTGAGGTGTCTGGACAAAACCAACCATGTTGTCTTTGCCGGTTCTCTTGCTCTGTTTTTTGCCGCCGCGTTTGTGAATAAACTCCTTATGACGCAAATAGGCTGAGAAATATGGTACGGTTTCCATTAGAAAACGTTTTTTCGGCATCATATCCGCATCAAATACTGCCACAAGCGGCGAAGTGCTGTGCCGCATGGCATAATTGAGATTTCCCGCCTTGTCGTGCTCATGGGTCTTTCTCCCTATATACTCTACTTCAAGGCGAGCCGCCAGTTCCTTTGCCTCCTGTCGCTCTCCGTCGTCACACAAATATATATGTACTCGTTCTTTTGCCGGATATTCCATTCTTTTACAAGCACGCAGCGTCTTTTCCAAAAGTTCCATAGGCTCGTTTAACGAAGGAACCAGGATATCCACATGGGGATATAGTCTTTTCTCCAGTTGCGGTGTCTTCTCTTCCGCTTTTTCGAAACCATACATGTTGTACAGCATCACCATCTGCTCCAAAAATCCACTTACCTCTGCAACAAGCAAAAGGATAAAAAAGATCAGCGAAAGCCATCCCTTATCATGTGGATTTGTGAAGCCAATTCGCCAAATAATATATACCCCTGTACTTATCAGCGCTAGTGCCATCCAAAACACATTCCATCTCGTCTTCTTTTTCATTATTTATCGTCTCCTAACATTTGAAACACGATTTTTCCTATGTCGGTAAAATCCTCTTCCTGCCAACCACTATAGGTATTACATTCCGGTGACAACAGGGAAAATGCTTCGTTTTTATTGGAAAGCGACCACGCCACCCAACTGATTTTCTCTTTGTTGAGATATGTTACAAATTCTTGTCCCTGCGCCAACACACTTCCCGGCTCACCAGCAGAGATATTCATCCCCCACTCGGAAACAAAAATCGGTACACCTTGACTTCGGCAGGCTTCCAGCATATTGCTGTAGGCATCGTCATACTGTCCTGCATAAAAATGATAACTGTACATCACATTTTCATAAGGAAGCATTGCCCCCTGTACTTTCGTAATGGCATAACTGTATTCCGGTGTTCCCACTAGTATCAAAGCGTTTGGTGCATACCCACGAATCAGTGGTATCACTTCATTGGCATAGGCCGTAATGTCCTCCCACGTCGTATCTCCATTCGGTTCATTACAGATTTCATATATAATTCCCGGCTCATCTCCGTATTGTCCGGCAATCTGTGCAAAAAACTCCTTGGCTTTCTCTTTATTTGTCAATGGATTGCCATCATTCAAAACGTGCCAGTCCACAATGGCATACATGTCATTGGCAAGTACTGCCTCGATGGAACTTCGCACATAACGCAAGGTTTCTTCCGGCCGCTGCACATATCCACCGCTCTCGTCATCCGCATACGCCGCAATACGAAATACATTGGCACCGTATTTTTTTGTCTCAGCCACCGGTAAACATCCGGCAAAATCCGGATACCACAAGATTCCGTGACTGCTGACACCCTTTAGCTGAAATGATTTTCCGTCTTTATCCACTAAGTCCACACCATCTACAGACAATGCCCCGTGCTTCGACACACCATCTGTAAAATCCGTGGTATTCCCTTTATTTCCTACCCATTCTGTCGCCTTTGAATTTTCTCCTGTCTGTCCCATGTGGCCTTTCTCATACTTTAGCATCGTATACTCGACAACACAGACTACGCCAAGCACACAACATATCCCAAGTAGTATGGCAATCCCCTTGTTTTTCTTCTTCACTTTTTTCCTCCTGCTATTCTCCTCTAAAAGCAACATTTATCCATTTTGTTGCATATTCTAACACATTTTTTTCTTAAAATCTATTGGCCAAAAGGGTAGTTTGGGCAAAAAAAGACTCTTACCGCAATCTTTTTGCGATAAGAGTTTTTCTTTAAATAATCTTTCTTCGTCTCGCTTCCAACACAGCCGCAGCCCGGTTTTTTACACCCAATTTGGCATAATTCTCCTTGCAATGATACTTTACTGTGTTGATGTTAACGCCTAGTTTTTCAGCTATTTCAGCATTTTTCATACCTTCTGCCTGATAACGCAGAGTCTGAAGAGCCTTTCCTGTGATAGACACCTCATTGATGTACTCTTTCAGATATTTGGGATAAAAATCCTCCATCCGCTCAAGCTGAACCATAACTTTGTGATAAAATTCCGGCTTTTTGATTACTAGCTTTTGTTCCCCCATGCTTTGAAACAAAGCTCGTATTTCCTTGCCTTCCTTGGACAGAAGTCGAACAAATTCATAATCCTCTGCCTGACTGTACACCTTCTGCAAAGTTTCCTGCCATTCCTCTCGTCCCAGTCTTTGTTGCAAAAGTGCTAACAGTAATTCACACTCCATCCGAATGTACACCCGATCACACTCATTTGCGTAATACAGCATTTTTTCCAGGAGAAATTGTGCCAGCTCCCATTTCTGCTGTGCAATATACACTCGAATCTTCGTCATGTACTGATAGCGGTACATGGTATAAAATTCCTGATTTTCCTTTGGTGCCGTCTTCATCCACTCCGTAACTTCCCACAATTCGTTCATATACAGATGAATCTGACACAGTTCGTTGTCTGCCGACACCACCAGTTTTTCGTCACCTTTTTTCTTTGCCCGTTCTCTAAACTCCAGCAAAACTGCTTTTGCATCTTCCGGATGACCATTTTGAATATGAAGTTTCGCCATCAATCCCACTGCCACAAAACTCTGCTCCAGGCTCTCCTTTGTCTCTGCAAGCATCTGGCCTTTGGATATCAAACTAATAATCTCATATTCACTTTTGCCTTTCTCCAGAAAGCTTTCTGCCAGCCCCAGTTCCACGATTCCTGCCCCGTGTCTGCCCAGAACAAATCGCACTACTTTGCCCACACTTCCCGCCAGTTCTTTGTCTTTCCTTGTCCATTCGCAGAAGTCCTTGCCTCCGTTCATATTGCTGGGCGAATTACTTGTCACCGATAGTTCCGGCAGAAACAGTTCCCTCGAAGAAAGCAGCCGGCCGGCACTCACCAACAGTTCCAACAGGTTTTTGCTTCCCCGATGGGGCAGAGCAATGTCCAAATACGCAAGCCAGCTTTTGATAATCCGCTTCTTTGCCCCGGAATGCAGGTTTCGCTCTTTTTCCAATTCCTTGTACCAGTACTCACTCTGTTCCGCATTCAAAAGCATGTCCTGCAGCATACACATTCCCGCCATCAGTTCCGGATATCTGTGCAATTGTTCCTCGCTCATGGTCAGATAATAATGGCGCAATTCGTACAAATATCCACTTCCCGGATTCATCCTGACATTTTCAAGAAGAATTTCTTCCACCTGATCGGTATGTTCTCCCATTTCAAACATCTGCAATGCTTCCAAAATACTGCCGTTTTGTCTATAGAAATGTCCGGCATTGTAATATAACATGCGAAGACGTTCTTTGTCATATTCTACTTTGATCTTCTGCCGCATGCCCATGCGCATCTCCGTTTCCATGACATAGATGCCCTCTTCACAAGTCAGAAAACTGCCAATTTCCTGTGCCTGCTCTAATATGTACTCCACCCTGCTGGTTCCGGTAATCGCTTTTGCCAACGAAACCGTAAAAGATTCCACAATGGACATTTGCATAAAAAATTCACTGATTTCGGGACGCCACTTTTCGTAAACCACCTGATTTACATACTGCCACAAAACACCCTCAATCTTTTGCCGCAAAGCCTCGTTATACTGCACTTTCCCGCCAATCATCCGTTCCTGATTCAGTGCCACCCCCAGCAATTTCATCGTAAGTCCGTGGCCTCTGGTATCCCTCCAAATCTGTTCTTCCATCTGTGCATCCATCTCAGTCAATCCGGATTTATGCATGTAATCTGCCATTTCCTTTTTGCTCAGTGTCAAATCCTTCTCATCAATCAGCATGAATGCGTCTTGACCAAAATTCAAATCCATAAGCCACGGCGGGCATTCTGCCCTGGATACAAGAATCACCCACAAATCCTTCCGCATAACCAGCTGATGGATTTTTTCTTTTATTTCTGCATTTTCCACAAACTGCAGATTTTCAACAACGACCACCCGCTTTTTTTCTATATCCTTCTCTGAAATCTCGTAATCATCTATCAGACTGTTTTCCACATCCAGACGGATGTATTTTCTCTTTTCCAAAAAGTGTTCGACCAATGCACTTTTCCCGTAGCCAACCATTGCGAATATATATACATTTCTTCCTTCATTTTGTGCAAGCCTTAGTTTCTTTTTTGCCGCTTTGGGATAGATGTAAATCGGGGTGTTTAATGTATTCATATATACCTCCTGGCTTTGGGGCCTAATATTCTTTTAGTCTAGTATACCACATGAAAATATCTTTGACAATTTGCTTCATCAAGAAAATGTTTTCTCCAAATCAGTAATATATTCCACTTCCACGGACAAACCTGCATTTTTTACTGCTTCCTTTGTATTCTAGTAAAGCTGGTGACAAGACTTGCAACCGGAGCCAAGTACCTTGATACTTACCAAAGAATCTTCCGATAATCTCATTTTTATATCCTCCTAAATTAATATATACTGAATTGCATTAAAGAAATATCCAACAAGGATAATTCCTATGATACAAATCGCAACAAATATACCTAAAAGCTTGGGTTTAACTGCTTTTTTTAACATAATCATCGACGGTAGTGAAAGTGTGGTAACACCCATCATAAAGGAAAGAACAACTCCTAATCTTGCACCTTTA
>JALEKC010000042.1 GCA_022769325.1 Eubacterium sp.
ACTGCCCGTAAACTTCATACGTCGTCGCATCTTCAAGCGGCAGCCGGATCTCATACCCGCGCACGCGCATCATTTCTTCCCCAAAAATCACTGCCTTTCGAAACTGTGCCGGCTTGGAAGTAACCGGAAAACTCTCGCCCCAGTCATTTTCCACTGTGATCGTGAGATCATCGGCAAACGGACACCAGATTCTTCCGGCAAGTTCCAGACAATCTTCGTGGATATTCAGCACATCGACAGAAAACAGCGATTTTGCCTGCAGACTATACATTTTAATATGATCGAAATACAAGGCGCCCCGCCGGTATACCAGTTCTTTGCGGATGTCTCTGCCATATTTGAGTGAGAGCGCATACAATTTGTACTCCACAAACATTTTATCCAGATGACAGATTAAGTCATCATCCATATATTGTAGCATTTTCCGGAGCCACTCTTTGTACCAGCTTTGTTCTTCATCTGTTAAAACACCATTTAAGTCATCCCGGAGACGCCATTGGAAATCATATAAAATTAAATATTGAATATACAAAATCACAGTGTCATATTGCTCCAATGACTGCTGAATCAATTCCAAATAATAATGCTCCGGCGTGTCCAGATACCATTCTTTAGAAGTCCCTTTATTTTGAATGGCAGAAGATGCATTTACCCGCTTCCGGTAAAGATGAAGAGCATCTGCAACAACTCCGTATTTCAATTTGTCAAGAATGATAGAATTGACAAATTTAGAATCTTCCGCAAATTTCAAATTTTCATCAAAGGTATGTTTTTTTAAAACCTCCGCTTTCACAAAAGATGCGGTAACGTGCATCTGCACATAGGTATATTTTTCAAGAACATCGATAATCCGGCTTCCCTGTTCATATTTAAAGAAAAGCCAATGATAATCCTCCCTTGCCTCAAAAAATTTCTGAGGGCAGGATACTAAATCGATTTTATTTTGATGCTTCTCAAAAAAATCATAGACCGCCTGAAAACTTCCCGCCGTCCACTTATCATCGGAATCGAGAAAGTTCACATACTTGCCTTGGACGTATTGCATTCCATAATTTCTGGCTGCGCTGACTCCTTTATTTTCCTGTTTTAAATAAACAATATTATCCGGGTAGCGATGGGCATATCTCTCACAGATTTCCTCACTATGGTCCGGACTTCCATCATTTACCAATATAATCTGAATGTTTTTCTCAAAACCAATGGTTTGATGAATCACTGATTCCAAGGTTTCTTCCAGATACCATTCTACATTATAAACCGGAATCACCACAGAAAATTTGTATCTATACTCCACGTCTTTTCCTCCTACAAGACAAGAGGCACCAATTGAAAAGGTTCAAATTGGTGCCGCATACTTTCTTTCCACTTAATTTATTTACAAACGTCAGTAAAGTAGTCCTCCAATGCAGACACAATCTTTGCTCCTGCTTCTTCGCTGCTTCCCTTTACAAGATAATACATCTTGATTTTTGGCTCGGTACCGGATGGACGAACCAATACATTGATGTCATCTTCCATATTGAACTCCAACACATTGGATTTTGGCAAATTGCCAATTCCTGCTTTGTAATCCTTGACATCTATAACTTTAAATCCGGCAATTTCCTTTGGTGCATTGGTGCGAAGGCTTTCCATCAAATCTGCCATTTTCTTTGCACCACTTGCTCCTTCAAAGGTAATGGACTGAAGAGCTTCTTTGAAATAACCATATTTCTCGTACAACTGATTTAACATTTGCACAAGAGAAATTCCCATTGCCTTATAATGGGCAAACATCTCACAAATCAATAAAGAGGCATTGACACCATCTTTATCCCGTACATGTCCGCCACTGAGATATCCATAACTTTCTTCAAAACCGAAAATATAGCGGTCTACTTCGCCATCTGCTTCCAAAAATCCAATCTGCTCTCCGATAAATTTGAATCCGGTGAGCACACGTCTTACTTCTACACCATAATCCGCTGCAATCTTATCAATCATCTTGGTTGAGACAATCGTGGTTACCACCACCGGATTTTTCGGCATAGTGCCATTGGCTTTGTATGTTTTGCAAATGTAATCAAATAACAAAATCCCCATCTGGTTACCGGAAATCAGCTGATATTCGTCGCCCTCTCTCACAGCAACACCCACGCGGTCACAATCTGGATCTGTAGCAAGCAATAAGTCACTTCCCACTTCTTTTGCTTTCTTCAATCCTACTTCCAAAGCTTCCCGAATTTCCGGATTTGGATAAGGACATGTGGTAAAATTACCATCCGGCATTTCCTGTTCCTTCGGAATGGTAATCTGAGTATATCCATTTTCTTTTAAGCATCTTGTCACACAATAACGCCCGGTTCCATTAAGAGGTGTATAAACAATAGATACATTTTTATCTATTTCTTTTGGATTGAGAGCTCGCTCCGACACGGCATCGATAAATCCGGTAATCACATCCTCTTCAATATACTGGATGGTTCCTGCGGCAAGACCAGCCTCAAAATCCATTTTCTTCACATCATCAAATACATCAACCGCTTCAATTTCTTTTAAAATAGCATCTGCAACTTCCAATGTAATCTGACATCCGTCTGCCCCATATACTTTATATCCGTTATATTTGGCCGGATTGTGACTGGCTGTCACCACGATACCACCATCACAGTGCAAGGCACGTACAGCATAGGACAAAGACGGTGTAGGCATCAGTTCTTTATAAATATGAACTTGAATCCCATTGGCAGCAAATACTCCGGCAGCTGTCTTTGCAAAGACATCCGACTTAATACGGCTGTCATAGGCAATGGAAACCGATGGTTCCTTTACTGCCTGATTAAGATAATTGCTATATCCCTGTGTTGCTCTGGCTACGGTATGCTCATTCATGCGATACGTTCCAGCGCCAATTACACCACGAAGTCCACCGGTTCCAAACTCCAAATCCCGGTAAAAACGATCGTTGATTTCTTCCTCTTTTCCATCAATGGCTTTTAATTCGGAAAGCAAATCTTCTTCTGTCACTTTCCCCAGCCATCTCTTATAGTTTTCCATAATATCCATCTTGAATCCTCCTTATCCTTTCACATTTTCACGCCAATAATCTAAGGTATCTTTTAACGTCTGTTCCAGACTTATCTTTCGCTTCCAATCTGTCTGCTCTAAAATTTTCGATATATCAGCTTCGATAATTGGTACATCGATGGGACGCAATCTCGCCTGCTCCACTTCAACCCGAATCTCTCTTCCCGAAAGCCGGATGATGTTATCTAAAATTTCCTGAATCTCATATGCCTTTCCGGAACCCACATTATATGTCTCTCCGCTTTTTCCCTGTCGAATCAGACATTCATAGGCAGCAATAACATCACGAACATCGGTAAAATCCCGTTTTGCTTTTAAATTCCCCACATGAATAACCGGTTCCCGAAGTCCTTTTTCCACTTCAACCACCTGTTTACAAAAATCCGATACCACAAATTGGGGAGACTGCCTTGGCCCCACATGAGTAAAGGCACGAACCATAACCAACTGAAGCTGATAAGCTTGGGCATAAATCGTACCAAGCATATTTTGACAACTCTTTGTGGCGGCATATATATTTCCCGGACGAAGTACGGTATCTTCCGTAATCGGAACCTGATCCGGCTCAATTCTTCCATATTCTTCTCCTGAGCCTATCAACAATACTCGCCCCTTATATTCCATTTCTTTCAGTACATCCAACAAATTTAATGCACCTTTAATATTTACATCAACTGTTAATTGTGGATTCGACCAGGATACTGCAACAGAACTCTGGGCAGCCAGATGAAAAATATAATCTGGCTTAAATGCATCGATTACATCTACAATTTCCTGCTTTTGCAAAAGGTTCATATCCACAACATCATAACCTTCTGGCTCTAGTTCTTCCTGTTTCATCTTTGTGGAGCGCACCTGATAACTGCACTCCTGACTCAAATATTCTGCCAGATATTTTCCTACAAATCCGGCACCACCAATAATTAATGCTTTTTTCATTCCTTCATTCACTTTCATTTAAAATGTGGGAAACGGCGCTGGCATCGCCCACATATGCGGTAAATCCCGGCGCCGTTTCACTATAGATTTATTAGATTGATTTTACTTTAATTTCTTTCTCTACTAAAGCTAAGTCATTCTTTACCATTCTCTCAACCAACTGGCTGAAAGAAATCTCACGTTTCCATCCAAGTTCTTTCTCAGCCTTGGCAGGATTTCCAAGAAGGATATCTACTTCTGCCGGGCGGAAGAATTGAGGATTTACTTTTACGATGGTCTTTCCGGTTGCTTTATCTTTTCCGATTTCATCCACACCGGTTCCTTCCCATTCGATTTCAATACCTACATGACCAAATGCTACTTCCACGAATTCACGTACGGTACGGGTCTCATTGGTAGCGATGACATAATCATCTGCATGATCCTGCTGAAGAAGAAGCCACATTGCTTTTACATAGTCTTTGGAATGACCCCAGTCTCTCTTAGAATCCATATTTCCAAGTTCCAAATGATCCTGTACACCAAGTTTGATACGTGCTACAGCATCTGTGATTTTACGTGTAACAAACTCTTTACCACGGCGCTCAGACTCATGATTGAAAAGAATTCCGGAGCAAGCATACATATCATAACTCTCTCTGTAATTCTTAGTAATCCAGTGTCCATAAAGTTTTGCTACTCCATATGGAGAACGTGGATAAAACGGTGTAGTCTCCGTCTGAGGAATTGCCTGAACCAGTCCGAACATCTCACTGGTGGAAGCCTGATAAAATCTTGCTTCCGGTTTCACGGTACGGATGGCTTCCAGCATATTGGTAACTCCAAGAGCATCAATGTCTGCTGTTGCCAGTGGCTGCTCCCAACTTGTTGCCACAAAAGATTGAGCAGCAAGATTGTAAACTTCATCTGCCTGAGAAATTTTCATTGCGGTAATCAAAGAAATTGGATCTGTCATATCGGCATAGATAAAATGAATTTTATCTTTAATATGCTCCACATTTCCATAATCCACAACACTCTTACGACGCATGATTCCATATACTTCATAACCCTTTTCCAACAGTAATTCTGCAAGATAAGAACCGTCCTGTCCTGTAATACCTGTAATTAATGCTTTTTTCATGATATCTCCTTTCAAACCTAAACATTCATTTGATTCTTTATTTATTTACCAAATCTTAGATATACTCATTGCGGTTGCAAATTCTAAGATTTTCAAGTACTTTCTTAATATCTCCGGCATGTCCTTTATCACAGATCAAAAGAGCATCGTCGGTATCTACAACGATAATATCTTCCAGACCTACCGCTGCAATCAACTTGTCCGAACCTTCAATAATGGAATTTTTGGTTTCCACCGTAATGACATTTCCCTGAACGGCATTGCCAAATTCATTGGTAGAACGGATACGTCCCACAGCCAGCCAAGAACCCACATCATCCCATCCGAAGGTGCCGGGAAGGACAAAAATGTTATCTGCCTTTTCCATGATACCATAATCGATGGACTCAGACTCCATTTTTTCAAATTCTGCCTCCAAAACACTTTCCTGATCTTCCGTGCCGATAGCATCTTGAATTTTCACAAGACCTTCGTAAGTTTCAGGCATGAATTCTTTCATATTATTTAAAATGGTAGAAATCTTCCATACAAACATACCACTATTCCAAAGATAAGACTCATCTGCCAGATACTCTTTGGCTTTCTTAAGATTCGGTTTTTCCACAAAACATTCTACACCATAGGCCCGTCCTTCACTCTGGTCCGGATCAAATTTAATATATCCATAACCGGTTTCCGGATAATTTGGTGTAATACCGATGGTTGTCAAATTACTTCCTTTTTCTGCCACCTGGCAGGCATCTTTCAATACATCCACAAACATGGAATTATACTTAATTAAATGATCCGATGGAAGAACAATCATCAATGCATCTTCATACTTTTTGTTGATATGCATGGCCGCCAGTCCAACACATGGTGCCGTATTTCTTCCCACCGGTTCGCAGAGAATATTCTCCTCCGGCAAATCCGGCAACTGCTCTTTTGCCAAACCTTTATAATCCCGATTGGTTACGATATAAATATCCTCCATGTCAACCAAAGGTAAGATACGATTTACCGTATGCTGAATCATAGTAATTCCATCATCCGTCAGACTCAAAAACTGTTTTGGCAGACTTTTACGGCTTTTTGGCCAAAATCTTTCGCCACGCCCACCTGCCATAATCATTGCTGTAACTTTCATAACATTTCCTTTCTTTTATTATAATTTTGACATTAAAATTTCATTGGTTCCATGGATATAATATTCGCCAAATCCCGCCGGCACAAAAATACTATCTCCTGCTTTGAAATCATACCGGCGACCTTTATATTCGAGATAGCCATCTCCCTTTACAACAAGCAGTGACTGAAACGATGTCTTATCACACCAAAATTTGATTTTTCCACCAGAACAATCAATCTTGTTGACACAGAAATAATCACATTCAAATAGGCGACGAATTCTTCCATGAGGCAATCGCACTTCATTGTTGTCAAACACCTGTGAAGGAACAATAGGCGTCCGATCAATGACTTCCACTCCACGTTCAATATGAAGCTGTCTGTAATTTCCATTTTTATCTTTCCGAAGGTAATCATATACTCGAAATGTGGTATTGGAATTTTGTTGAATCTCCGCTATAACCACACCGGCACCAATGGCATGAATGGTACCCGGATGGATAAAAAACACATCGCCTTCATTCACTTCTACTTTATTTAATATTTCAGGAATCGAACCATCCCGCATCTTTTCTTCCAATTTTTCTTTCGATACTTCCTGATTCAAACCATAGTAGAGAAAAGCATGGGGCTTTGCTGCCAAAACATACCACATTTCCGCTTTTCCTTCTTCTCCCAGTTCACTTTTTGCCGTGTCATCCGATGGGTGAACCTGAATCGAAAGATTTTCCTTGGCATCAATAAATTTTATCAAAATTGGAAATTTATCGTCTGGTTGAAATCGCTGGGAAACGTACTCTGGAAACTCATCCAGAACCTCTTCCAAAGATTTCCCTTTAAATGCTCCATTGCGAACGATACTCTTTCCATCCGGATGGCAACTCAATTCCCAACTCTCTGCTGTACAATCGCCATCTCCACATTTTCCAAATAAATGCTCAAGTTCATGTCCGCCCCACAAATAATCTTTGTATGCCGGAGCCAATTTCATCGGATACATAAGCGCCCCTCTTCGTCCTTATTGTACTATTTGCCGGCGATACGTGTCACCGTCAACTTAAATAATGTCTTAATATAACTCATGATAAATGGTATTAAACGTCTCTTGGATTCCCCATAAATTCTCTTATTGAATTCAATCGGAATTTCTCCAATTTTCAATTTTTTATTCGATTTATTCAGTCGGAGACGCAAAAGCACTTCCTGAAGCACATCGTAATTGTGACAGGTAAGTTTCACTCTCTTTAACTGCGCAGTCTCATACATACGATAATCCGTGGAAATATCTTTTGCCTTGATTCCAAGGAAAAAGCGGAACATTCCATTTAATATGTGAGACATGATGATGGATGATTTGGCATCGTTGGTCTTTCCACCCTCCACATAACGGGATCCGATGACAACATCGCATTGCTCTTCTGTAAATTTTTTATAGATATCCGGAATATACTTAGGGTTATGAGATCCATCGCTGTCCAAAATCAGGAACTTGTCCTTCTCGGCATACTTGATTCCGGTTTTAAACGCTCCGGCAAAGGCGGGCTCTTCCTGATTGATATAACGAGCACCAAACTCTTCGCATACGCCTTTTGTATTATCCAATGGTTCTGCGGTATCCACAACCAAAATCTCGTACTCTTCTCCGGTTTTCTCAACATTTTCAATAATTTGCGGCAATAAGACTCTTAAATTATCTTCTTCTTTATATGCCAGCAAAACTACGCTGATTCCCATGTCTCTTCCTCCATCATTCTAGTTATTCATTCTTCAACAATTTATTTTACCATACAAAAAGGCATTTGAAAAGGGGTTTTTATGATTCTTCTGCCTTAAATGCCCATAATTTATTCATTAAAAAGTTAATTGGAATGGCAATCACAAGGCTAATCAATGGGGCAATGCGGTCAGAGATATGACAAACGCTTACCCATACGGTATTTAAAACCGGATTTAAGACAATTCCAGTCACACCATAGGAGAGATAGGTCTTAAATAATGCCTTTCCAAAACTTCTTGTTTTTCCTTCTTCCAATTTAAATACAAAGCGGTTGTTGAGCAAAAAGGATACAAAGACACTAATTAAAAATCCAATGGCTGTTGCAATCCATACTGCTACCGGTGCATTTTCAAATCCAAAAACCGTCATCTTGTCCACACCGGCACTCTGCAACCCGATGAGGCTCAATAAATAAATGACATAATTAAATACAGTATTCCAGACTCCTACCAGCCCAAATTTTACAAACTGAAACAAAGCCTCCCACTGTTCTTCCGTGAACTCTTTATGCACCAATTTCAGTAAAAGGCCAAAAATGGTACGCACCATCGACTCAATTATATTCCATAATACTTCACCAATTTTATTCATGATATTGTCTCCTGTCCTTTTATCTTCTTTCGTTCTATCTTATCAAGAGATAAAACAATTTGCAAATGAATATAGCATAAATAGTATCATCGGCAGGCTTCGCAGCAATACAGGACCACGTTCAAACGCAGTCATTTCCTCGTTTGGGGTCACACCTCGCCAATGGCGATATAAATCCATCACCGTTGCCGCCATCCATCCAACAAGAGCAGCCGTGAGCAATGAGATATAAAGATCTACCGGAATTCCAGCCATCTTTTGAACTAAAATCGGATAAATGGTTCCAAAATCTCCACCATCGGTATGCAATCCGGCCAATTGAGAAATCACGCCTCCATTAATCAAGTCATTGTCATAATTAAAGAGCCAGCCCAGGGCACAGACTGCCAGCCAAAAGATGGAAAAAAAGCACTCAATCAAGCAAAACAATTTTTTCCGGTAACTGAATCCCAGCATAATAACCGCAAAGGGAACCATATATACCAGCCAGTTTGGATGCCATTGCACAAATAGAATAAACGCCAGCCAGGATAACATTGGTAATCCAAATGCAAGGGGCATGGTTACTTTTTTTATGCTATATGCCACAATGCAAATCAGTACAAATAATAAGATGAAATAACTGCTATTGGCAGTATAAACATTTCTGGTTGTGGGAATTCCCGCATTAAATAGTCGTTCCCAGAAACTATACAATCCACTCATATATTTTTGTACCCTTTGATATCCCGGATCGGAACCATAAAAAATCTGTTGTAGTAAAAGACCGGCTACCGACACTAGGCAGTCCCGCAAAATATAGATAATTCTTTTTTCACGAAGTAAAAACAAGGGAACCAGACCAATTAGAACAAGGGGTTTGTAAAAAGCAGCTATGGCATAAAAAGCCAATTCCCACTTTTTCTTTCCCTGAAGCCAGGCACGCAACCCCAGTACCATGAAAAACAAAGCAAAAATATCCATCTGGGATATCATCAACAAACCATACCATAAAATCGGTGATGTTAAAAAGCAAAAGGAAACCCATTTTGTGGTCTCTGCTTTCATGGAAACTTCTTTACATATATCTGCCAGTACTTTGGTAAGATAAAATACAGCCGCAGTAAATAACAATTTTAACAGCAATTCATATACAAGAAAAGGAATCGCAACATGCAATACTTTTCCGATGATATAAACCGGGAGACAAATAACGCCCAAGGTAGCATAATTGATGATGGAATAATTCGCACCAGCGCTGAGATTTTTTCCCCAAACCGAGTCATAATATCCGGATAAAGCCTGTTTGTTCACAATGGTATAAAAGTCTTTTAACCGTCCATTTAAGAGACAGGAATCAAAGGTCAAAGACTGGGTCACTGTCAATTTAAAGTCTTTCAAAAAGCAGAAAAAGAATGTCATAATTGCAACAAAAACAAAAACTGCAATCCAGTCTCCTTTTCGCGGGCCCCCGGTTCCATCATTCCATATATTTACCCTCTTACGAAATTTCTCCATCATTTGATTCCTCCTATGCTCCTACTCCAAAAAAGTCACCGTAATTTTCTTCACATAGATACCGCATGTGATATCATCATCATTATGTTTTGATTTGAATACATCATCCGTATTAAAGAAGAGCCAGTTTACACCTTCGCCTTTGTGCTCATTGGTGGTAGTTTTCAAATTCGTATCAAATTCCACAACACCGGACTCCTGATTCTCTAATTTTGCCTTTTCTTTGCCATTTACTTTAATCTTGGTAACACCTTTTTTCTTGCCGCCTTCGTATTCAACCATAATATGCGCCTTTTTTGCACCACCGGACAAAATCCGAACCACACTTTGACCGGAAGTCCAGGTTCCGTCATCGCCGAAATCAGTCTCATTCCATCCACTGTGGGCAAATTTCTTTCCAAGACCCTGATCAGAAAAATCAAGTTCCACATAAGGACTTTCTGCGCTCAAATAAACATCTCGATAAGGCTGAACCCCCTCGATTGGTTTCTTGGATGCCAGAATCTTATTATCTACTTCATAGAAATTTGCCACTCCTTTATATTTATGAGCACTTCGATAGTCCACAATATAAAGGGTATTCTCATCTAAGGTGCCATTTAGAAATTGCTTTTTAATTTCTTTATTCTCTTTCTCTACCAGACTATACTTGATAAATCGGGACATGTAAAAATAATTGACATCCATTCCTTCCACCATGGATGCTTTAGTTCCCACCTGCATCATCTGGTACAAACCATATCCTACCACCGGATAGTAAACAATATGCTTATAATTTTTAAGTTGGGTATCCCAAAACGGATTCTGAACCATGCTATTTTCTTCTACCGGCTCAGATGTATATTGTTTATGAATCTGAGAAATTGGTTTTGCCAGATCCATCAATTGCAAACAAAGGCACAATGCCACCACAATAGTACAAACCTTTTTATTGCGAATCATACGGGCTGTCATATACAAGCCGAAAATCATTGCCATATACATAATAACCCAGATAAAACGGCCGGAGGAACGAACTATGGCAAGTAAATCATAGCAAAATTGTGGCAGATAAACCTGAATAATTATATGTTTTCCCACGTAGACCCAAGTTGTAACAGCAAGACAGCCAAACACGGTAACTACGATAAACAAAGAGATAAGACCGGCCGCATGATTTTTCGCAAATTGCTTCAAGCGAATCCAACATTTATGCTCTTTATGCATTTGAACCATACGACGAATCAATAGGATAATGCCAATGAGACACAATACAATCATTCCCAGTCCAAGATAAGCAAATCCTTCGTATTGACCACTTCTCATTCCCATTCCGGAAAAGAAAGAGGAATATTCATAAGGATTAATCAAAGCATTCAGATTGGCTGAGTACAAACCAAATCCATTGCTTCCGGAATCCAGCACGTCCGTAAATCCACCCACAACAAAAAATGCTGCTACAAAGGATAGGGCAAAGCTTCCAAAAACGATAAATACACGTTTCCATTTACGCTCTTCCAAAAGAGTATGAAGGAGATATCCGCACATCAATCCTCCAACAATAAAAATAATATACATTTGAATCAATACACAAAGCACTCCCAGGATGGAAAATGCAAGGGCAGCTTTCCATATCTTTTGGAAACGTTCCCGGTACATCCAAATGGCAATAGGTGCCAGAATCAAAAAATGGGCTGCCAACGATGTATGACGTGAATTCTGTGTCAGAAGACCAAACATACGCTGTAAAACCGGCGTTGACAAAATAAAGAATACACTTCCTAAAGCAGCATACACTTTATTTTTTCTTATCTTTGCCACAATCAGTGCTGCGAAACCACCATTGAGCATATAACACATCAATCCAAATAAACCAAAATATTGGAAAGTCTCCGGCAAAATTGGTGATAACAGTTTAAAGAAAATAGCAAAAAGTGGGATGGAGTCCGTATATAGTACACTTACCATATAAGGATGGGTCAAGCCGTCATGGCAACCAATCGGAAAAGTCCAGGCAGCATCCCGATAATATTTCCATCCAATATAATGTTGTTGCAAATCTTTTCCCGTAAGGAGCCATGCATCATTTGTCACATTTAATACACCAAATCCATAAATTGCCACAAATAATACAGCACCAATCAAAGCACCAATTAAAAAGTACCATTTCAAGCTGTCCGGATTTTTCACCTTGACTTTCATTTCTTTCATTTGTCTCTCTTTCTTCATACCTTATTCACTATCTCCTACTTCTTTGTCATCAAAATTTAACCGTTCTTCTTCAATTACAAGAGGGCGGTGAGTCACACGTGAATTAATATTCATAATATACTCTCCCAATAATCCAATAAAGAATAATTGAATGGACCCAAATATAAATATTCCCAAAAGAATAGGTGTCATACCTGCCACAAACCGATCCCAAAATATCAGTTTCATAATCAAATACACCAATGCCACTACAACACTGATTCCAGATAAAATAAATCCGGCTATGGTGGCAATACGCATACCTACTTTGGTATAAGAGGTGAACCCGAGCATGGCAGCATCATACAAACTATACCAGTTGTTGTGTGTTTTACCGGCGCGTCTTTTTTCCTGTTGATACTCAATATCTTTTCTTTTATATCCAAGTTCTGCCACAATTCCACGCAGGAAAGGAGTAGGATCATCTAATCCTTTCAAAACTTCGATAAATCCTCTGTCATACAATCCAAATCCTGTAAAGTGCTCGATTTGTTCCACACTTGACATTTTCTTGATGAGTTTGTAATAACAACTTCTCAAGAAATACATAATTTTATTTTCTTTACTCTTGGATTTTATACCAATTACAATTTTGTTGCCGGCTTCCCACTCAGCCACAAACTTCGGAATCATATTGATTGGATCCTGAAAATCTGCACACATTAAAATCACGCATTCCCCGGTTGTCTGCATCAAGCCATAATAAGGGGAATTGAATTGTCCAAAATTCTTTGCATTAAAAATTGCCTTAATCTGCGAATCTTTTTTACATAACATACGAATCTTGTCTCTTGTAGTATCTGTAGAATCGTTGTCTATAAAAACAATCTCATACTCATATTGAGGAAGGCTTTTCTCAAACTCCGCAACAATTGCTTCACTTAATGGCACAACATTTTCTTCCTCATTATAAGTCGGTATCAATACACTAATTCGTTTTTTCATGATTTTCTCCATTTCTTTTCAAGAATTTCCCGGATTCCATCGGCAAATTCTGTCTTCGCTTGCCATTCCAGCTGTGTCTGTATTTTTGTTACATCCGGCCGCAAATGAACCGGACCTGCACTTCCATAAGGGACTGCCCCAAAGGCAATTTCTGAATCGGAATGTAAAATTTCTTTCATTTCCAGCACAAAATCTTTCAATGGTCGAATTTTCCCGGATGCCACATTATAAATGCCCTCCTCTGCCTTTGCCAGAGAAAATTTTGCCAGGGCCTCTGCCACATCCCGGATATAGATGTAATCCCAATCCTGACTACACTCTGTCAATGCCAGTTTTTCATTCTTTCGCATTTTCGCCAGAGAAGACATAATCAAAGTACCCTCATAGTCTTCCGGACCAAAGACACTGAAAATTCGAACCCAGTATAATTTCACAGGGGTGCCACGAAAATATTCTTTCAATGCTTCATAAGTCTGCTTTTTCATTCTGCCATAAGCTGTGTTGGGCTTGGCTTCATCCGATTCCGACACCGTATCACTTACAAACCCATATTCTGCCTGCGAACCACTTCCCAAAAACATCTTGGCATGCATCTCTTGGGCTGCTTTTGCTGCCTGCAGGGACGCCTCATAATTTTCCCGCTGTTTGTTTTCATCGTCGCGAGAATCTCCTCTGGTACCATTCCAGGCAAGATGATAAAAACCATCCACGTCACAACCAATCAAAGAAGGTAATTTGTCCACTTCTGCCATATCAAGTTCTACGATTTTAACCCGCGCATCCTCGGGCACGCGATTTCGATTTGCAGAATGTGGTCGTATGACGGCATATATTTCTGTCTCTTTATCTTCCAATAATTTTTGTATCAAATAGGTTCCGATAAAACTCGAAGCACCGGTTACAACAATCCGCTTCATCCCACTATCTCCCTTACTTTTTTAACAATGTCTTCTGCCACCATATGATAGTATTCACGCAAAAATCTCTGGCTTCCCACAATGGTTGTATATTCATCCTGCAGTCCCATGCGGTATACACTGGCTCTCTCTCCTGACAGAGATGCCACAACTTCTGAAATTGCTCCGCCAAAGCCACCGACTACAGTATGCTCCTCAATTGTGACAATCACTTGGTATTTTTTTGCAATTTCTTTTACTTTTTCTTCTGCCAAAGGTTTGATGCTGACAAAATCATACAATCCTACCTGAATTCCCTCTTCATTCAATTGCTCACAGGCGATTTTGGCTTCTTCCAAAAGAGAGCCGGTGGCCAGCAATGCCACGTTTTCTCCCTCCTGCAAAGATATCACAGGCTGAAATCCCTGGATTTTCTCATGATCATATAATTCATTTTCTCCCCCTTTTCCCAAGCGAATATACCCAGGTCCCTCGGTGGCATACGCTTCGCGAATTACCTCTACGGCTTCCATAGGATCCGATGGTGAGTATACTGTCATATTGGGCAGAGAGCGCATAATCGAAAGGTCTTCCGTGGCATGATGGCTCATTCCCAGCTGTCCGTAGGCAAAACCGCCTCCTACCACGATAATTTTTACATTGGCATTATGATAGCAAATATCATTTCTTACCTGCTCTAAGCAACGGATTCCCGGGAAATTTCCAATGGAATAAACATATACTTTTTTCCCTTCCAAAGCAAGTCCCGCTGCCACACTTGCCATATTTTGCTCGCAAATTCCGGCATTTATAAACTGATCCGGCAAGGTCTCCATAAACTCATTGAGCACACCAAACCCCAAATCTCCGGCAATCAACATAATATCCTTATCTTTTTTTGCCAGAGCCGTCAATTCATTGATTAAATGATTTCTCACAGAGACTCACCTCCCAACTCTTCCATTGCCTGCTCATAAGCTTCTCCCTGTGGGTCTCGGTAATGCCACAAAAGAGTGTCTTCCATAAAGGAAACACCTTTCCCCTTTACGGTATTGGCAATAATCACATTTGGTCTGTCGGTTGACAATCTCGAAAAAGCATCCCTTAACTGGTCATGGTCATTTCCGTCTTTTACATCTATCACATTCCAGCCAAAGGCTTCCCAGCGTCTTGGCAAGTCCGTAAAGGCAATAACATCTTCACACCGTCCAAGAGCCTGCCATTTGTTATGATCAATAATAACTGTAAAATTACCCAATTTTTGCTTGTTTGCCAAAAGGGCCATCTCCCAGATTTCTCCTTCTTCACATTCTCCGTCTCCGATAATGGCAAAAACACGGCTTGGGCTTTGACTGCGCTGCAACGCAATTGCCATACCGCATGCCATACCGGCACCATGTCCCAGACTTCCGGTGGAAACTTCAACCCCCGGCACTCCTTTACTGGAGACGTGGCCGGAATATACACTGCCATCGGTATAATATTTTTTCAACTCGGAACGGTCGAAGAAACCACATTCTGCAAGCGCTGTATAGATTGCAACTCCTGCATGTCCTTTACTCAGAATCAAACGGTCTCTCGTTTCCATTTTCGGATTTTTACAATCATAATTCATCACATCATGATAAAGCACTGCTACAATGTCAATAACAGACAATACGGCACCGATGTGTGCCGCATGACTGTTATGAATCATCTGAACAGTGTCTTTTCGCATTGCCAAAGCAAGTTCTTCACTGGTCATATGCTTCTTCCTTCCTTTATTTTACAGCTTCTTTAATAACTTTTGCCATGTAATCAATTTTTTCATCGGTCATACCCGGATATACACCAAGCCAGAATGTATCTTTCATGATACGGTCTGTCACAGCCAGGTCACCTACCACACGATATCCCTTTCCGGAAGCTCGCATTTCATCAAAACATGGCTGTTTCACAATATTTCCGGCAAAGAGCATACGTGTCTGTACACCATGGTCTTCAATATATTGAACCACTTTATTTTTGTCCACTCCTTCACGACATGTCAGCAAGAATCCAAACCAGCTTGGTTTTGAATTTGGACATGGCTCCGGAAGAATCAACTTATCTTCCACTTCTTCCAAAGCAGCACGAAGACGATCAAAATTATGTCTTCTCTTTTCCACAAATGTAGGGAATTTTGCCAACTGTGCACATCCTACAGCAGCCTGCATGTCTGTAGCTTTCAAATTGTATCCAAAATGGGAGTAAACATATTTGTGGTCATATCCCAATGGAAGTTCTCCATATTGTTTATCAAAACGATGTCCGCACATATTGTCTCTTCCGGATGGGCAGACACAATCTCTTCCCCAGTCACGCAGGGAACGAACGGCTTTATGAATCAACGGATTGTCGGTATAAACAGCTCCTCCTTCACCCATTGTCATATGATGTGGCGGATAGAAACTGGAGGTTCCTACATCTCCGATGGTTCCCGTAAATTTTTCTTCTCCATTGATGGTATATTTTGAACCAAGAGCATCACAGTTATCCTCTACAAGCCATAAATTGTGCTTGTCACAGAATTCTTTGATGGTGCCAAGATCCCATGGATTTCCCAAAGTATGGGCAATCATAACTGCTTTTGTCTTTTCAGAAAGTGCTTCTTCCAACATGGACGCATCCATATTATACTGTGGGATTGTCATATCTACAAATACCGGTACTGCTCCATATTGAATAATAGGAGCAATGGTGGTAGGGAATCCTGCTGCCACTGTGATTACTTCATCTCCCGGAAGAATTCTGCGCTCTCCCATAAGTGGGGATGTCAATGCCATAAATGCCAGCAGATTCGCAGAAGAACCGGAATTCACAAGGGAACAATGTTTGATTCCAAGATATTCTGCAAATTCTTTTTCAAATTGATCCGTATAACGACCGGATGTCAACCAGAATTCCAACGAACTGTCCACCAAGTTTACCATTTCCTCGTGTCCATAATAACGGGATGCATATGGGATACGATCTCCCTCTTCAAATGGTTTTTCCTGATTATGATATTTATCACAATACTCTTTTACCATTTCCAAAATACTTTCTCTTGCCTGCTGCTCATTTTGATTTTCAAACATAACTTTCGTCCTTTCTCGCTTATCTTTTATTCACTTAAAAATTCCTGAATCTGCTGATTCATCACTTCTGCCACATTTTCACCGGCAAAATATGCCTTTGTCCACTCCACGGTCTTGTCAAGAGCCTCTGAAACCGTCCAACGTGGCTTCCAACCAAAGGTTGTTTTCAATTTAGAGCAATCCAGTTTTAAGAAATTGGCCTCATGAGGACCACCATCATACTGATTGACCCATTTCATTCCTTCGCCCCATTTGGCAACAAATAAATCCACCAAATCTCCGGTTGTGACACAATCGGTCTCATCCGGTCCCACATTGTAATACCCCTGGTATTTTGCATCCTCATATTGCTCTTTGGCAATCATCAAATATGCCATTACCGGTTCAAGTACATGCTGATATGGTCTTGTGGAAAATGGGTTACGAATGATAATATCCTTTTTCTCCTTTGCTGCGCGAACACAATCCGGGATAATACGGTCATTGGCAAAATCTCCTCCACCAATAACATTTCCGGCACGGGCTGTGGATACTGCAACTCCCATTTCATTGAAAAAGGAATTTTTATAACTATGAGTTACCAATTCGGAACAGGATTTACTATTGGAATACGGATCATAGCCGTCCAATGGCTCATTTTCACGATATCCCCATTCCCATTCTTTATTTTCATAAACTTTATCTGTGGTAACATTCAAAAAACTCTTCACACAAGGATTTTTTCTGACGCATTCACAGATGTTTACCGTTCCCATAACATTTGTCTCGTAAGTGTATACCGGGTCTTTATAGGAATCTCTGACAATAGGCTGTGCTGCCAAATGAAATACAATTTCCGGCTGTACTTCTTCAAATACTTTCGCCAGTTTTTCCAAATCCCGGATGTCACCGATTACGGAATTCATCTTATCTTCCACCTCTGCCATGGAAAATAAATTCGGATTGGTAGGTGCTTCCAGAGAATATCCGGTAACCTGTGCCCCTGCCTGTACCAGTGTGCGGCACATCCAGCTTCCTTTGAATCCGGTATGACCGGTAATCAGCACTTTTTTCCCTTTATAAAATGTCAAATCTTTCATGATTATCCTCCATTTGTCTCATTTACTCAATCTTCCCAAACTTTCCATGGAGCTTTTCCGGAAGCCCAAAGTTCTTCCAGTTTTTCCTTCTCACGTTTGGTATCCATGCATTGCCAGAAACCATCATGTTTATAAGCTTTTAACTCGCCCATCTTTGCCACTTTTTCCAATGGTTCTTTTTCAAATACCGTAGTGTCCCCTTCAATCAAGTCAAAGATACCCGGCTCCAAAACCATATATCCGGCATTGATACGGCTTCCATCCATTTTATTTTTTTCACGGAAATTCTCGATGAAACCTTCTTCATTGATATCCAACACGCCAAAACGCTGTTCCACATTAATGGCCGTCAATGTCGCCATCTTTCCATGGTCTTTATGGAATTTCAACAGTTCTGCAATATTAACATCGGACACACCATCACCATACGTAAGCATGAACGTCTCATCGCCTACATATTTCTGAACTCGTTTTACACGTCCTCCGGTCATGGTATCCAACCCGGTATCTACCAAAGTTACTTTCCAAGGCTCTGCCACATTGTTATGAACCGTCATCTTATTTCCATCGGTAAAATCAAACGTAATATCACTATTGTGCAAATAATAATCATTAAAATATTCTTTGATTACATGCTGTTTATAACCACAGCAGATTACAAATTCATTAATTCCATAATGAGAATATTCTTTCATAATATGCCACAAGATTGGTTTTTCTCCGATGGCAATCATCGGTTTGGGCTTCAAGTGGCTTTCCTCACTAATTCTCGTTCCGTATCCTCCTGCTAGAATAACTGCTTTCATATTTCTCTCCTTTTCCGCGCAAGCTCACGCATGTATTAAAATTTATAAAAATACAAATTTCCATTTTTGCTATGAATCGGCTCACAGCCAACTACCCGCTTTAATGACGCATCTAAATCTGCGAATCCGATATCATCATAAGCACGCTTGTCCACATAAACTCCGGCAAAATCTTTGGCCCGCAATTCTTCTACCATCTGTTCTACCGGCTTTCCTGCCGTCTGCTGATACCACAAATCGCCTTCTCTTCCTTTACTTCCACCATAACTCCATTTTAAATCCTTGGAATACATAAATCCCACAAATAAATGATAATCCTGCATTTGATTGACAGGACCACCCTCAGGATAAGGATGATATGGCAATTGGAAAATCATCGAGCCTTTGGGAACGCTATCCTCAATCCGCTTTACGAACTGACTATCTGAGTTTTTCTCTTCCTGTAACTGTGTCGCAGCTCCTGTTACACTTACCGGAATCTGGTCATATAAACTAAAGATTGCCAAAGCACAAAACAAACCCCCACAAATTGGCTTCCAAACCTTCCAGGCCCGGCCTTTTTTCTGCATCAGCCGAGTCATCAAAATACCAATGGTGGAAAGAGCCATAAATGCCATAAATATGGAAATACGATTGGTTCCTCGTATCAGACTTGTCACAAAATTTGCAAAAATTCCACCAAAACCACCCATAGTAGCAAATAAAACCGCAAAAATATTTAATTCCACAAACAAAGCCAGGGGTTCCCGCTGCTTGACCATATTTTCTCTTCGACGCATCAACCCAAAAATCAAAACCAAAAAACCAAGACTGGCCATGGTTCCAAGATACGACGTAATGGACTCCGTCAACGCAAAGGTCTGATAATATTCCTGATTATATTCCTGCAATTTCTGTATCCCATAATCCTTATATGGGATTAACAATTGTACAATTTTTAATGCGTATAATTCTGAGTCCGCTAAGGACCGTTGTGTCAGATTGGCGCCATTTTGAATCTGATATACAATGCAGGGAACCAGTGCCAATATCATAAATAAAACATTGGACACCACCATGCGAATCATCTGAAATACCGCTTTCCCACTGCGTTGTTTTACGGCCTTGGAAATGCCCGTAATCACGAGAAACATACAGGTAAAAAAGGTATAATATCCGATTCCATTATTGGCAATAAAAAAGAAAAACAATAATACCAGATAATTCTTTTTATATTTCCAAAAATCTTTTCCCATTGCGAATAACCGGTCATCTTTCCAAAGCCAGATGCATAGCAATATGGACAATGGCACAAATTCATAGGAACTAAGACAAAAATGACTGACCAATCGCATAAAATGGTAATACATAAAATCAAACAAAAGCGACCCTACCACTGCAAAGTCCTGTCGTATCCCCAATTGTCGCATAACAAAATAAGAAATAAGCGCAATGAGAAAAAACAAAAAAACAATGGTTAGATTGACCACTGTAACCGGATCCTCGGAAAACAATCCAAAAAAGCGAAGAAATAATACATCTGCATTCATAAGGGAGTCCGGCATAAAGTCATAATATTCCGCTCCATATGGCGCCCCTAGCCTGTCTGATTCATAAATCCACTTACTTCCACTGTCCGAAACCACTTTCGCATGTTTGTATGCAGTGCCAAAGTCATCACCGCCCTGGTAGGCAATCGGCATGGTAATGTCAAAATTTTTAAAATCAAGAGAAATCGCCAATGTCGCATATACCAACAGCATCAGTACCGCGACTGCCACGAATTCCCACTTGTACTTTTTCAGTACCCTCTTCATCCTGAGGTACCACCTTTCCCTTTTACTGCCTTAAAAAGGCATATCTTATATAAGTATAAAGCACTTCCCCCTCCTTGTCAACCTCTATAAATAATGTCCACAAGGGCCTGATATCCTTTTTCATAAAAGCCCTTTTCATAATGAACCATAAATGCACCCGATACGCATAAATCATCTGCTTCAAAATCTTTGGCATAATCGATCACGTGGCAATCCAGTTGCGTTTCAAAATAATCCTGCCACTTCTTCAAAAATGCTTTCTTTTTCTTTAATGTGGCCTGTTTATAGCCTCGAATTGCTTTTTTCTGACGTTGATAGTCTAAAAATTTTAATTTGACATCGGCTTTTATGAAAATAATCTGTTTTCCATAACGCTTTTTGATAAATTGAATAAAGGGTTCAAATCTTGCTTTGATTTTCTCCTCATCCAAAACATCTTCCACCGTAGTCAATTCACACTCTTCTTTGATTTCCTTATAAAATCCAAGACCTCGCACTTCACTATCTGCCGTGAGATACCCCCCTTGATATTTTACCACATCGCAAATGATATCATAAAAATCAAGAAGCAGCCACTTCGAATCCGTCTTCTCCAGCTGAGCCGGCAAATCCTTGTGAAAGGCACTTTTGATATACCCAACCCGCCACTTGCTATTTTCAAATAAGGCTAAGTTTTCAAATTTACGATCCTCATAAGGAATGGGCTCATCAAAGGCAAATAAAAAGCAATTCCGGTATGCATATTTTCCGATGGAAAAACGCCCCGTGTCCTCATTTAAAATTTCTCGTGTAATACAGGAGCCCCATAAATCCACCTGAACCGGCTGATAAAATGCATTCAAACTGCGTATTGCTGCAAGTTCCTTTCTCTCTCCCCGACAACTGTCATGATAAAGGGCTTTTATCTTTGCCCTTTCAAAATCCTCTTCTGCCACATCAAACAAAATTTTCTTTGCCTTCTTTGTATTTCCGGCATCCAGCGCCCGCATCATGGCATCAAAATATCCGGCATGATGAGAATTGATATAAATCGGTCCTTCCAGCCATGCACGTTTCTCTATTTCAGCTTTTACCAGTTCTGTATAAGCTGATACAATTTTCATATCACACTGATAAATGACTTCATAATCTACATCTTTCCGGTATAAATCGCCTTCTTCCACCGCTTGTACCACTTTTAAACATGTTCTTAACCCTTCTGAAAAATGAAAATCATAATGATCCAAAATATCCTGTATATTCTGATATCCTGTCTTCTCAAATTGCACAATATCATATTCGTATTCTTTCAAAACCGGACGCCCCAACTGTAAAATCAAATGATCGATAAATTGAGTGTCATCCATCAATAATGCCGTATTATTTTTGGCAAAGAGATTGTCATAATATTTGATAAAACGTCCAAAACGAATATAAAATTCATCCTCTCCCAACACTCTTTGCTCCGGCTGATAACGCATAATATAAGAAATCAAACGTCTGGCATGATGATAAAAAGGCTTCTCATAAGAAGACATGGTATAACCCTTCTTATGATTAAAATCCAAAAAGTAGTGAGAATAAATGTCAACTACATAAGGATTCACGTTCTCAATAAAGTAATCTTCTAATTCTTTGATTCGTTTATTATAAGCACCACTGCTTTTTTTCTGCACCTTCCGCACATGAGTATGGGTGGCAAACCACTTTGGGCAACGGGATTTTACCAAAATAATATGATTGGCATCAAAATAATTTGAAATCAACCGAATGTAACGATCCATGTAGGGTTTCCAATCAAATTCACGATCCCGCATCACATCGATTTCTCCCATCTCATCCTGATGTTCTTCATAAAATTTGCTCTCTTCAAATTTGGGATTTTTGGTAAAAACCTGCCCTTTCCATACGCATAAACGATGTCCGGCAGTATAGCACATATCCACAATTAAAAAATCAGCCGGCTCCTCTTCCAATACCACTTTCAACCGCTTTTCCAAATCCATGGTAAGTAGCGGCGAAACCGGTTCATCCGGTGTAACAGTCGCCCCCTCCGGATTCCCAACCAGGGACAAAAGTGAAATCCAGCAACTGTCATTATAAACCTTATATCGTTCTTTCAACTCCATATCATTGATAAAGGATGAACCATTTAAACGTAAAATTGGGTTTTCCATAATATTCTCCATTCTCTTTCAAGGTATAACTGACATAATTATAACACATTTTCCTCCCGCTGTAAACAGTAACCCCCCGCCTGTCCCTCCCATATGTTAACAACAAAACGGAAAAAGGGGATTAACATGAACCGTGTCCGTGAAATCGTAAATGCATCTTATGCACACAACAGGGGCATCTATGGAAAGGGAAGCTGCATTGCCATTCTCGACAGTGGAATTTCCATGCACCCGGATTTTGACACCCGAATCATCGGATGGGTTGATATTCTTTCCCAAAAGCAGACCCCTTATGATGATTACGGTCACGGAACACATGTGGCCGGCATCGCAGCGGGAAGTGGAATGGTCAGTCACGGTTTTTTCTGCGGAATCGCCCCTATGGCCAATCTGGTCATCGTCAAAGTTTTGAACAGCCAAGGCGAGGGCACTGTGTCCGATATTTGCAACGGCATCAACTGGGTACTTAAAAATCGATATAAATATGGTATCAACATCGTCAACATCTCCGCCGGAACAGCAAAAGAAAATGAATTCGATGAATTCTCCCCTTTGGTCCGAAAAGTGGAAGAGTTATGGAATGCGGGTCTTGTGGTAGTTGTGTCCGCCGGCAACCGAGGTCCTGCTGCCCAGACCATCAGTGCACCGGGCAACAGTCGAAAAGTCATCACCGTTGGCTATTATGGGAAAGAGGGCAATTCCGGCACCGGTCCCACCATTCATTGCATAAAAAAGCCCGATGTCATCACACCGGGAAGTCATATTGTCAGTTGTCATCATACCAATATAAACCAGATTCCGTATACGAAAAAAAGTGGAACCTCCATGGCAACTCCCGTTGTCAGCGGAGGTATCTCACTTCTTCTCAGTATGCCCCATTATCAAAATTTAGAACCCAAGGAAGTTAAAATCCGGCTAAAAAATAGCTGTACCGACCTTGGGCTCCCACATAACAAACAAGGTTGGGGACTTTTCAACATCAAGCAGCTTTTACTCTGATGGAAGATGCCAAATCTCCTCGTTGTACTGCCGGATGGTACGATCTGATGAGAAAAATCCTGCATTTGCAATATTTACAAGCATTTTCTTGGCCCATTCCTGACGATGATTGTATGCCGCATATGCTCGCTCTTTTGCCTCGACATAATCGTCAAAATCCGGAAAGGTCATAAACCAGTCTTTATTCAGAAGTTCGTTATACAAACGCTGCAACGACTTTTTCTTTCCCACTTTCAGCATTTTCGGACTCACGATAAAATCCACTGCCGCCTTTAAGGCATCATTTTCCTTATAGTAGTCTTTGGAACAATAATCTCCTCTTTCATAGCGGGCAATTACCGTATCACTGTCCTCCCCAAATATGAAAATGTTGTCATCTCCAACCAGCTCATGGATTTCCACATTGGCTCCATCTTCCGTGCCCAGTGTCACCGCACCATTTAACATAAATTTCATATTGCCGGTACCACTTGCCTCTTTGGATGCCAGGGAAATCTGCTCCGAAATATCACATGCCGGAATCAATTTCTCTGCCAATGTCACATTATAATTTTCTACCATCACAAGATTGAGATACGGATTCACATCTTTATCTTTGTTAATAATTTTTTGCAAGCACAAAATCAAATGGATGATGTCTTTGGCAATCACATAGGCCGGCGCGGCTTTGGCACCAAAAATCAAAGTAATCGGGTGATCCGGAATTTTTCCGGATTTGATTTCCAGATACTTGTGAATGGCATATAAAGCATTTAATTGCTGCCTTTTGTACTCATGAAGACGCTTAATCTGAATATCAAAAATAGAATCTTCATTGAGTTTCAATCCCTGGGTCTGTTTTAAATATTTCACAAGCTGATGCTTATTTTTCTTTTTGATTTCCAACAAAGACTCCAGCACCGCCTCATCCTCTTGATAAGCAAGAAGTTTCTTTAGTTCCATGGCATCCTCTTTAAACCCATCTCCAATGTATTTTTCCAAAAATGAAGTCAGGCGCGGATTGCAATGGAGCAGCCAGCGGCGAAATGTAATTCCATTGGTTTTGTTGTTGAATTTCTCCGGATAAATCCGATAAAAAGCATTCAATTCGTTATTTTTCAATATTTCCGTATGAAGATAAGCAACTCCATTTACACTGTGACTATAATGGATGTCCATATGAGCCATATGCACAATTTCATCCTCGTCAATAATAAAAAGAGTTTCCTCATCATACTTATCTTTGACACACAAATCCAATTCATGAATAATTGGCACAATCTGCGGTGCCACTTTTTCAATAAAGGAAAGCGGCCATTTTTCCAGTGCTTCCGCCAATATGGTGTGGTTGGTATAGGCACAAGTATTGGTTGCTATCTCTATGGCCTCATCCATATCAATGCCTTTTTCCAACAAAAGACGAATCAACTCCGGAATTATCATAGACGGATGAGTATCATTGATTTGGATTGCCACATAATCTGCCAAATCATGATAGTTCGAACCTCTTTCTTTCGCTTCCTCCAAAATCAACTGCGCTGCATTACTGACCATGAAATATTGCTGGTATACCCGCAACAGACGTCCTTCTTCATCGCTATCGTCAGGATACAAAAATAAGGTAAGATTCTTTTGTATGTCTTTTTTATCAAAATCAATGCCCTTATCTACAATCCTTTCATCTACAGAATTGATGTCGAACAAATGAAGAACATTGGTCCGATTGTTATAACCTGTCACAAGAATATCATACAACGTGGATACAACATTGTATTTTCCTAATGACACCGTGTATTTTCGTTCACTCTGAATCAGCCATCCATCTTCTTCCATCCATGGGTTTGGCAATTCATTCTGCATCCGCTTTTTAAAGACCTGACGGAACAATCCCAGATGATAGTTCAAACCAATTCCATCTCCCGGAAGCCCCAGCGTCGCCATAGAATCCAAAAAGCAGGCAGCCAGGCGGCCCAGACCTCCATTTCCAAGGGAAGGTTCCGGTTCCATTTCCTCTAAATCACTTAATTTCTTTCCTGCTCCTTTGAGTTCCTGACGCACCTGGTCATAAATTCCCAGATTAATCAAGTTATTACTCAAAAGCTTTCCAATCAGAAATTCTGCCGAAATATAATAAAGTTTCTTTTTTCCTTCATTTTTCTCCTTCTTCTCTGCCATTTCATTGACCATATGCAACAAAGCTACATATAACTGTTTATCCGAACAACGTTCTATCTCTTTTCCATATTTTTGTTTTACAAATTCTGCAAACATCTTTTTTTCCTCCACATATATAAGTTCGGTTTTCTACTAACATACTCATCATAGCATACAAGTGACGGCATGTCAAAGGAATCGGGAAATGTGATTTTATTAAACGAAACACTATCATGACAAAATTCGAAAAAGTGAAAACTGCCAGTACAATATTTTTCAGTCAGGCACTATTTTCCCCTTTTTTTCATAAACTAACATTAACGTATTCTTCTGAGGTGTCGCCTTTGCAATCTTTTCCTACCCCCCTGTCCGCTAAAGAAGAAGAATATTATCTCCGCCTTCACGAAAAGGGAGACAAGGACGCAAGACGGATTCTTATTGAGCGAAATCTGCGTCTGGTGGCATATCTGGTAAAAAAATACAGTTCCAGCGATTTCCCCCAAGAAGACTTGATTTCCATCGGCACCATCGGTTTGATAAAGGCCGTGGATAGCTACCAAAGTGGGAAAGGTGTTCGTCTTGCCACCTATGCCTCCCGCTGTATCGACAATGAACTTCTTATGACTTTTCGAAGTGCCAAAAAACAAGCAAAGGAAGTCTATCTCTATGAGCCAATCAACGGGGAAGATAGCGATGGAAACTCTCTCCAATTGCTGGATTTGTTGGAAACCAACGACGAAGATGTGGCTGAGCGCCTTGAATTTGAAGAAAACGCAAAAAAAATATATCGATATCTGGATACGGTTTTAACCCAAAGAGAGCGGGAAATTATTCGAATGCGATACGGGCTTCCCAGAGAATATCAGAGTCAGGAAAAAGTTGAACTTACCCAGCGGGAAATTGCCAAACAGTATGGAATCAGTCGCAGCTATGTCAGTCGTATTGAAAAGAAAGCATTAGAAAAACTTCGAGAGGCCTATAAAAATGACAAATCAAAAGCTTGAAACCTCATTGGAACTTGCCCTTTCTGTTCCTTCTTCCGTACGAAGTCAAAGTCCGGCATTGGAAACCGGATATTCTCCGGAAACAGGGATTTGGGAACTTATCATACGATACTCCGGAGAACTTTCTCTCCCGGAGGATGTTACCCTTGTTTCCCTTTTGGGTGGATATGGCATTATATATCTTCCGGAAAATCGCATCGAAGAAATTTCAGCATTACCGCAAATTGAGTATATTGAAAAGCCCAAACGTCTTACCTTCTCCCTTGCCAAAGCCCGTGCCGCCGCCTGTATTACCCCCGTGACAAACCCACCCCGAAATCTGGACGGTGAAGGTATACTCGTTGGTATTATTGACAGTGGCATTGACATCTATCATCCGGACTTTCGCAACGAGGATGGAACCACCCGCATTGTCAATCTGTGGGATCAGACATTGGGGCAGGTTTTTTCCGAGGAAGATATCAATGAGGCCCTTTTGGCAAATGATAACCGTTTTCCCAGTCGAGATTTCTCCGGTCACGGCACCCATGTTGCCGGTATCGCAGCAGGTAATGGACGGGCCAGTGACGGCCTTTATGCCGGAGTCGCTGCCAAAAGCAAACTTCTCATTGTCAAACTCGGAAATCTCTTGCCGGAAGCCTTTCCCCGTACCACTGAACTAATGACCGCTTTAGACTATTGTATCCGTCGTTCTCTGGAACTAGCCATGCCACTTGCTCTCAACTTAAGTTTTGGCAACAACTATGGAAGTCATACCGGTTTTTCTCTGTTGGAAACCTATCTGGACACTGTGGCCACTATAGGACGCACCACCATCGCTGTGGGCACCGGAAACGAGGGAAATCTCGGTCGTCATGCTTCCGGCATTCTCACAGAAGGCACCCCACAGACGTTAGAGTTGTCCCTTTCTCCCGGCGAAACATCTCTTAGTATCCAGCTTTGGAAAGACTATTCCGATGAATTTCAAATCCGACTCACCTCTCCCTCCGGCGAATCTCTTTTATTAAACGAAAAAACCATCGGTTCCTATCAGGCCCGCCTTGGCAATACAGAGTTATATTGGTATTTGGGAGAACCTTCCCCTTATCAGATCTTTCAGGAAATATATGTGGAAATGCTTCCTGCTTCCGGGCAACAGACTCTGGCGGAAGGGCTTTGGACCTGGCAATTAACTCCCATTCATCTCAAAAATGGACGGTATGATTTTTGGCTTCCCTCCTCCTCCAGCATCAGTTCCGCCACCCGCTTTTTGATTGCAGATCCTCAAACAACTCTTACCATTCCATCCACTGCTTTTCGCCCCATCAGTGTGGCAGCCTATGACAGCAATGCCAACCAGCTTGCCCCCTTTTCCGGACAGGGATTTACCACCTTATCCCAAACCAAACCTGATTTGGCTGCTCCCGGTGTTGATATCATCAGCACCGCACCCGGTGGCGGATATTCCGTCCGTTCCGGAACTTCCATGGCAACTCCCTTTGTTACAGGAAGCACTGCTCTTCTCATGCAATATGGCATTATCAAAGGAAATGATCCCTATCTGTATGGGCAAAAAATAAAGGCCTGGCTCATTCGTGGAGCCAGACCTCTTCCTGCAATAAAAGAATACCCTTCTCCGGAAATCGGATGGGGTGTCCTTTGTCTGAAGGATTCTATTTTTTAGTATAAATCACAAAACGAAAAGACAAATTCCCCTCTCGCTTCCAAGGACCTACTTTCTCAGCAGTCCATCGCTCATCCTTTCGAACATCCGGAAAATAGGCATCTGCCGTTGAAATTTCTGAAATCTCTGTCAGATATACTTTGGAAGCAAGAGGAAGAAACTGCCGATAAATTTCCTCCCCGCCAATGACAAAAACTTTGCCAGGTATCCGGGAAACAACCTGCAATGCCTCTTCCACCGATGAGACCCAGATTAGATTGTCTCTGCTTTCTCTTTTCTTCCGGCTCAAAACCACATTGGTGCGCTCTGGCAAGGGTTTCCCCTCCGGAAAGCTTTCCAGGGTCTTGCGCCCCATCAATACCACATTATGCAATGTATTTTTACGGAACCATGCCATGTCTTCTTTCAGATGAAATAACAGTTCCCCTTTATTGCCAATACCACCATCGGAAGCCATCGCTGCGATAATATAGATTTCTTTTGTCTCCATGCCATCACCCCATTACTTTGCCAACATATTCCGTCGGAACAGCGGCTTCCACATAAATTCCATCTTCCCGATATTCTTCGGTATCCAATCGCCCATATTGCCGAATCAGTTGAATTTTTCCTGCTTCTTCATAAGAAAAAGTCTTCTCTATGCGCACAAAATCTTCATTCAAAATCTTCTCCGTTTTTTGAAGTAATTCTTCAAACCCCAGTCTCTGTTTTGCCGATATTTTTACCGTATCCTTACTTCGACAATCTTTTAAAATATTATCTGAAGTCGTTGTATCCCGCAGGCGGTCGATCTTATTAAACACAGTAAGAACCGGTTTATCTTTCACATCCAAATGCTTCAAGGTATCATAAACAACATCCATATGGATTTCATAATTTTCATCCGAACAATCCACCACATGTAAAATCATATCGGCATATTTGGCTTCTTCCAACGTACTCCGAAATGCCTGAATGAGATGATGTGGTAGTTTATTAATAAAGCCAACCGTATCCGTAAAGAGTATTTTTTGCCCATTTTCCATCTCATAACTGCGAGTGGTGGGATCCAGGGTGGCAAACAGCATGTCCTCTTCCAGCACATCCGAATGAGTCAATGCATTTAAAAGCGTGGATTTTCCGGCATTGGTATACCCCACAATGGCAACCACTTTCGTGCCATTATTCAAACGTTGCTTACGCATAGTTTCCCGGGTAGCAACCACATTTTTTAATTGACGGTTGAGTATGGATATTCGTTCCCGTATCAATCGCCTGTCCATCTCCAGTTTCTTTTCTCCCGGACCTCTGGTTCCAATCCCGCCACTGCTTCCTGCCGCACTTCCTCCAATTCGCGAAAGGGACTTTCCAAGCCCTGTCAACCGGGAAGCACGATACCGAAGTTGTGCCAGTTCCACCTGCAATTTACCCTCACTGGTACTGGCATGTGCCGCAAAAATATCCAAAATAAGAACCGTTCGGTCAATCACTTTACAATCCAGCGCTTCCTGCAAATTTCCAATCTGTGCCGGAGATAATTCATCATCACAGATAACCGTATCTGCCTCTGTCTGCCAAACCAGTTCCTTTAATTCCTGTATTTTTCCCTTTCCAATATACGTAGCGGCATGAATTGCTTCCCGGTTCTGAATCAGCCTGCCAACGGTATCAGCTCCCGCCGTATCCGCCAATTCCGCCAATTCATCCAGAGAAGAGGCCACATCGGTACCATCCTCTAAATCCACAGCAACTAAAAGAACTTTTTCTCTCTGTTCCTTTGTCTCTATCATAAATCTTTCCTCTTTTCTGCCATAAATGAATTTCTATTTTCTATTGATTGTGCCTTTTTTCTATTAAAATGTCAAGACAAATATCATTTCTTGCAAGCCCGATGGTACTTGCGCTACAAAAATAGCAACAAACTAATGGCCATAACCCCCATCCCGGAAATCAAACCATACAAAGACAAATGGTGCTCGCCATATTCTCTGGCTGCCGGAAGCAGTTCATCAAAAGATATAAACACCATAATTCCAGCCACTCCGGCGAAAATGATACCATAAACCATATCACTCATTATCGGCAAGAGAATCAACCATCCAATCAAGGCACCAAATGGCTCTGCCAATCCGGACAAAAAAGAATATCGAAACGCTTTTATCTTTGACCCTGTGGCCTGATAAATCGGTACGGATACCGCAATTCCTTCCGGAATATTGTGAATGGCAATAGCTGCTACAATAGGTAATGCCACGCTTGGTTCCTGCATGGCCGATACAAAGGTGGCAAGCCCCTCTGGGAAGTTATGGATAGCAATGGCCAATGCGGTAAATACTCCCATTCGCATCAATTTATCTGTCTTCCTTATTTCTTTCTCTTCATCCTCTACACATTTTACTTCATGGGGATTCTCCTCCGAGGGAATCATTTTGTCGATAATTGCAATCAGAAGCATACCTGCAAAAAAAGCAAAAATAACCACCCAGTTTCCAGCCCGCTCTCCCATTTCTGCCACTAGAGAAACCTTAGCTTTGGCAAGAATTTCCACCAGAGAGACATATATCATAACTCCCGCAGAAAAGCCCAGGCTGACAGATAAAAACTTTTTATTGGTCTGCTTGGCTAAAAAAGCAATACAACTTCCTATTCCGGTACTGAGACCGGCAATTGCCGTAAGAATAAATGCCATTAAAACAGAATTCATGGAATCCCTCCTCTCCTCTTCTATTTTATGAGTTCACTTCAGGAAATGCAACACTTTTCCTTATTTAATTATGCGATTCAGCCGCAGGGCGTTGGATACAACACAAAAGCTACTAAGACTCATGGCAGCCGCACCAAACATGGGATTCAAGGTAAGTCCAAATGGGATAAAAAGTCCGGCTGCCAAAGGAATTCCGATGGTATTGTAGAAAAATGCCCAAAAGAGATTTTGATGAATATTTTTCAATGTCTTTTTGCTGATTCGAATTGCCTGAGGCACATCGGAAAGACGACTTTTCATCAATACAATATCCGCTGCATCCATAGCTACATCGGTTCCGGCACCGATGGCAATGCCGATATTTGCCCGGGTAAGGGCCGGTGCGTCATTGATACCATCTCCTACCATAGCCACTTCTCCTTTTTTACGCAACTTGCGGACAACGGCTTCTTTTCCCTCCGGCAACACACCGGCAATCACTTCATCCACTCCGGCTTGATTTCCAATGGCCTTTGCCGTAGCTTCATTATCTCCCGTCAGCATGACCACATAAATTCCCATATCTTTTAATTCTTTGATGGCCAGAGCGCTATCTTCTTTCATGACATCTGCCACTGCAATCATTCCCTGAATCTTACCATTTTGGGCAAAGAACAAAGGAGTTTTCCCCTCTTTTGCCATACTTTCCGCCTTCTTTTTCATTTCTGTTTCCATCTTTGTCAAAGAAGAAAGATAAGATAGACTTCCCCCCATCAGTTTTGCGCCATCCAAAACGCGAACGGCCTCCAGACCATTCCCTGGAAGTGCTCGAAATTCTTTCACTTCATCTGCTTTTATCTTTTCCTTTTGTGCCCTTTCCAAAATAGCTTTTGCCAGAGGATGCTCGCTGCCTTTTTCCAGAGAAAAAGCCAATTGAAGTAATTCCTCTTCTGTCACACCTGATACCGGACAAATATCCGTTACTACCGGTTCTCCTTCTGTAATAGTTCCCGTTTTATCACATGCCACAATTCGTATTTTCCCTGCCTCTTCCAAAGAAGTTGCATTTTTAAATAGAATTCCTTTTTTTGCAGCACGTCCATTTCCAACCATAATCGCCACCGGTGTAGCAAGACCTAAAGCACATGGACAACTAATAACCAAAACAGAGATGCCCCTTGCGATAGCAAAGCCAAATTCTCTGCCAAGAAGCAGCCACACCACCGTTGTAACAATAGCAATCGCAATGACTACGGGTACAAAAACACCAGAAACTTTATCTGCAATTTTTGCAATGGGCGCCTTGGTAGCTGCCGTGTCGCTTACCATTTGGATAATCTGCTGCAAAGTGGTATCTTCTCCCACACGAATCGCTTCACAGCGGAGAATCCCTGACTGGTTTATGGTTGCTGCAAAGACTCCATCCCCCTTCTCTTTATCCACAGGAATACTTTCACCCGTAAGGGCTGACTCATTGACCGCACTATTTCCCTCCAGAACCACTCCATCTGTAGGAATGCTCTCCCCGGGACGAACCAGAAAAATATCCCCTTTTTTTACCTGTTCCACCGGAATTTCCATTTCTTTCCCCTCCCGGATAACCGTAGCCTTTTGGGGTGCCAGGCGCATCAGACTTTTCAACGCATCTGTAGTTTTTCCTTTGGAATGTGACTCCAGCATTTTCCCAAGCGTAATCAAAGTTAAAATCATGGCCGCCGACTCGAAATATAATTCCATCATATATTTCATAACTTCACCATCATTTCCGGCAACCTGGGCCGCTGTCATTTGAAACAAGGCAAATGTACTATACAGAAATGCCGCAGAGGAACCAAGAGCAACCAGAGAATCCATATTGGGAGCCCCGTGAAATAAACTTTTAAAACCCGAAATAAAAAAGTGCTGGTTAATTACCATAATAATAACCGTCAACAACAATTGCGTAAGTCCCATGGCTACATGATTGTTCTCATAAAAATGTGGCAATGGCCATCCCCACATCATATGTCCCATGGAGAAGTACATTAATACAATGAGAAAAACCAGAGAAATATACAATCTCTTTTTCAAAAGGAGCGTTTCCGAATCCTCAAACCCGTTCTCAGCAGATGACCTGTTGCCATCTGCCGTACCTTTTTCTCCATTTTTTGCCGAAGCTCCATATCCGGCTTTTTTTACCGCTTCAATAATCACATCATCGGACGCCTGCCCCTCCACATTCATGGAATTGGTTAGTAAACTCACGGAACAGGATGTAACCCCTTCCAATCCGGAAACTGCTTTCTCCACTCGACTACTACAAGCAGCGCAATTCATGCCTGTCACATTAAAATGACGCATCTCTTAACCTCCTATTTGTGAAACAGAGAGAATTTTTTCTTTTCATAGGGTTCTACCTGAATCTCAATCACTTGATATCCAATCTCTGCTATTTCTGCTTTCAATTTTTCCTCATCCAGCTTTTCTTCTGAAATAATCTCTGTCACAGCTTTTTTATGAGAGGAAGTCACTCCTTTGACATCAAATTTGGCCTCAATCCTCTCATTCATATGTTTCTCACAATTTTCACACATCATACCTTCCACATCTACAATTGTTTTATACATAGCAAAATCCTCCTAGAAAATAGTTTTTGAGATAGTATTCTCACTTCCTTGCTTTTTATACTATACCCCTATGGGGTATATGTCAAGAAAAAAATACTCTTTCTGATAATTTTTCTTTACGAATGCATGAAAACTCTTTATAATGAAGTTTATAAATACCATAGGAGGGCTGTTATGTCTGAAAAAAAATGCTGTCATCAAAAGAAATATCGTTCTGAAGAGGAGAAAAAGAAGCTCATCCACCGTTTGAATCGCATCGAAGGGCAGATTCGCGGTCTGCGGGGTATGCTTGAAGAGGATACCTATTGTATGGATATCCTGATGCAATCCTCCGCTGCATCTGCTGCACTTACCGCCTTTAACCGCGAACTCTTATGCTCCCATATCGAAAGTTGTGTCGTGGACGGCATCCGTCAAGGCGACAACGAAAAAGTAGATGAACTTCTTTCTATAATACAAAAAATGATTAAGTGATTTACATCCTGTTATACAAATCCTCATATTTCTTTGCCGAATTCGACCAGGAGAAATCCATCGCCATACCACGATCAATAATTTTATTCCAGTCACGTTTCCGATTGAAATAAATATGCTTTGCATAGCGAATGGTATTAAGCATCTCATGAGCATTATAATTGGCAAAAGAGAATCCCGTTCCTTTGTTTTCATATTCATTGTAGGCTTCTACTGTATCTTTCAAGCCACCGGTTTCACGAACAATTGGAACCGTTCCATAGCGAAGACTCATCAGCTGGCTGAGACCACATGGTTCAAACAGGGATGGCATCAAAAAGGCATCACAAGATGCATAAATTTTATGAGAACGCTCATTGGAATAGAAAATATTAGCAGATACCCTCTCCGGATATTTCCATGCAAAATGGCGGAACAAATGCTCATATTTTTCCTCTCCTGTTCCCAAGACTACCAATTGGGTATCTTCCGCACAAATTTCCTCGATGACATAATCAATTAAGTCAAATCCTTTTTGATCTGTCAAACGGGATACAATTCCAATCATAAATTTCTTGTCATCCTGAGCAAGACCAAGTTCTTTCTGCAAGGCACGCTTATTCTTTATCTTTTCTTTACGAAAAGTTCTCGCATCATAATTGAACTCAATCATCGGGTCGGTAGCCGGATTGTATTCATCATAATCCAATCCATTTACAATTCCTGTCAGACATGAGGATCTGGCATTCATCAAACCATCCAATTTTTCTCCATAAAACGGAGTCTTGATTTCTTCTGCATAGGTATCACTTACAGTGGTAATCTGATCGGCATATACCAATCCACCTTTTAAATAATTTGCGTCCCCATATGCTTCCAATTTATCCGGACTAAAATAATAAGCATCCAGTCCGGTGGTATCCATGACCGTCTTTTTGTCCCAGATACCCTGAAATTTCAGATTGTGTATGGTCATAATGGATTTGATTCCACGGAAAAACTCGCCTTGCTGGAAAGAATCCTTCAAATATACCGGAATCAAGCCCGTTTGCCAGTCATGACAATGAATGATATCCGGACGGAACCCAATCACCGGAAGAGCAGATAATGCTGCCTTACTAAAGAAAGCAAATTTCTCAATATCTTGATAAATTTCTCCATATGGTTTATTTCCGCTAAAATAGAATTCGTTATCAAGGAAATAGAAAATTACTCCTTGATATTCCATTTCGAAAATACCCACATATTGCTTTCTCCAAGCAAGTTCCAGATAAAAATGAGTCAGAAATTTCATTTGATTTTTATATTCATCCGGTATCGCAATATACTTCGGTATCATTACTCGGACATCAAATTGATTTTTATCAAAATATTTGGGCAGGGAACCAACTACATCTGCCAAACCTCCTGTTTTGATAAAAGGCACACTTTCCGATGCCACAAACAAAACTTTTTTCATACATACCTCCATTCCGAAGCGTTACCCTTAGCCCTCAAGCGCCTGCTTCAAATCTGCAATAATATCTTCTACATTTTCTATTCCAACAGAGAGGCGAACCAAATCCGGTGCAACCCCTGCTGCCAGTAACTCTTCATCATTCATCTGCCGATGTGTGGCAGATGCCGGATGCAAAATACAAGTATGTGCATCCGCTACATGCGTTGCTATCATTGCGACTTTTAATTTTGCCATAAATTTTTCCGCTGCCGCACGACCGCCCTTCACACCAAAGGATACTACACCACAAGTTCCATTTGGCATGTATTTCTTTGCTCTTTCATAATATTTATTTCCCGGCAGTCCCGGGAAATTTACCCAGGATACATTTTCATGGGCTTCCAAAAATTCTGCAACCTTCTGTGCATTTTCACAATGTCTTGGCATACGAACATGCAAAGATTCCAATCCAAGGTTCAGTAAATATGCATTCATCGGTGCCTGAATCGAACCCAAATCACGCATTAACTGAGCTGTCGCTTTCGTTATGAAAGCACCACCTAAACCAAACTTTTCCGCATAGGTAATTCCATGATAGGACTCGTCCGGTGTGGTAAGTCCCGGATATTTATCCGCGTGGGCAAACCAGTCAAAATTTCCGGAATCTACGATACATCCACCGACTGTAGCATCATGTCCATCCATATATTTTGTGGTAGAATGAGTCACAATATCTGCTCCCCATTCAAAAGGACGACAATTAATCGGTGTGGCAAAAGTATTGTCCACAATCAATGGAACTCCATGCGCATGTGCTGCCTTCGCAAATCTCTCGATATCAAATACAATCAATGCCGGATTGGCAATGGTCTCACCAAACACTGCTTTGGTATTGGGCTGGAATGCCGCTTCCAGCTCCTCATCAGAGCAATCCGGATCCACAAAT
This sequence comes from Eubacterium sp., assembly GCA_022769325.1. GTDB lineage: Bacteria > Bacillota > Clostridia > Lachnospirales > Lachnospiraceae > Eubacterium_F. Next base: position 37,010 of record JALEKC010000042.1, read on the forward strand.
GTAAAATCAATGCCCATACGCTTCATCGTCACGGCAAATAAATTGTAAGTTCCTCCATAAATCGTAGAGGAGGATACCACATGATCTCCGGCGCTGCAAATATTAAAAATGGAATAAAAGGATGCCGCCTGTCCTGAGGAGGTCAACATCGCTGCCGTTCCTCCCTCTAGCGCACAGATTTTGGCTGCCACATTGTCATTGGTAGGATTTTGCAATCGGGAGTAAAAATATCCCTCATCCTCCAAATCAAACAGGCGTCCCATCGCCTCACTGGTGTCGTACTTAAATGTGGTACTTTGTACAATGGGAATCATGCGTGACTCCCCATTTTTAGGTTCGTATCCCGCCTGGATACACATTGTCTCTCGCTTCATTTTCCTTCTCCTTACTCCGTTGTCTGTCCGTAATATGCATTGTCTCCATGCTTTCTAAAGTAATGCTTATCCAGCAAATACTGTGGTGCCGGACTCACCTGTGGATTTAATGTCATGGTATGATGGGCCATCTCTGCCACCTTATCCAAAACTACGGCATTATAAACCGCATTGGCCGGAGAAGTTCCCCAGGCAAATGGACCATGATTTTTAACTACAATTCCCGGCACTTCCATGGCATCTCTGTCCCCAATGGTCTCCACGATTACAACACCGGTATTTTTCTCATAATCCATATTGATTTCTGCTGCTGTCAAATCTCTTGTACATGGAATTTCTCCATAAAAATAATCCGCGTGTGTCGTTCCAAGTGCCGGAATTGCCATGCCGGCTTGAGCAAATGTAACAGCCCATGTGGAATGAGTATGTACCACACCACCAAGATTGTCAAATGCCTTATACAATTCGATATGTGTGGCTGTATCAGAAGATGGACGATACCGACCTTCAACTACATTCTGTTCAAAGTCAACTACTACCATATCTTCTGGTGAAAGTTCATCATATTCCACTCCACTTGGTTTAATCACAACCAGATTGTTTTCCCTGTCGATTCCACTTACATTTCCCCACGTATAAATGACAAGTCCTTTTTCCTGCAACTCCATATTGGCTTCATAAACTTCTTTTTTCAACTGTTCTAACATGTTGTTTCCCTCCAAAAAAAAATGTTATGTACAACAAGTCTATAAACTATATTATAAACTAGTTGTACATAACAGTCAATGAAAGTTTGAAAGGAAATTCGTCCTGTAATTACTCGACAAACAATGGAGTTGAGTAATATCTGTCTCCACTGTCCGGCAAAAGAACAACTATGGTTTTCCCTTTATTTTCCGGTTTTTTAGCTTCCTCAATGCCTGCCCATAAAGCAGCACCGGAAGAGATTCCTACCAAAATGCCTTCTTCTTTGGCGATCAACTTGCCAGTTTCAAAAGCGGCCTCATTTTCAACCGTAATAACCTTGTCATAAATCTTTGTATTCAACACATCAGGTACAAATCCGGCACCAATTCCCTGAATCTTATGCGCTCCGGATTTTCCTTCCGAGAGAACCGGAGAAGAAGCAGGTTCCACGGCAAATGCCTGCACCGATGGCTTTTTGTCTTTCAAATACTCGCCCACACCGGTAATGGTTCCACCAGTACCGACACCTGCAATAAAGATATCCACTTCACCATCGGTATCCTCCCAAATTTCCGGTCCTGTGGTCTTTTTATGTGCCGCTGGATTCGCTGGATTTACAAATTGCCCTGCAATGATACTTCCCGGTGTTTCCTCCTGCAATTCTTTGGCTTTTGCAATGGCTCCACTCATTCCTTTGCTTCCATCTGTCAATACAATTTCCGCTCCGTATGCCTTAATAATATTTCGACGTTCAACACTCATGGTCTCTGGCATTACAATGACGGTACGATAACCTTTTGCCGTTGCAATAGCAGCCAGGCCAATACCTGTATTTCCGGAAGTCGGCTCGATGATCGTGGATCCCTCTTTTAAGCGTCCACTTTTTTCTGCTTCTTCAATCATCTCAAGAGCAATACGGTCTTTTACGCTTCCAGCGGGATTGAAATATTCCAATTTTGCCAGAACTCTTGCCTCTAAGCCCAGTTCCTTTTCAATGTTTGTAAACTCTACAAGTGGTGTTTTTCCGATTAATTCGGTAGCATTTTTGTAAATTTTTCCCATGCCAACTCGCTTCCTTTCTATTTATTATATGATATAATTGTCTGTTTTTTCCATTTGCCACTCCACCAACTGTGCCAGCGTAATGCCATCTACCACACCATCTATGGCATCTTTCAGTCGCTTCCAAAGTTCTAGAGTAGCACAGGTATCCTGACGCTCACATGTATTTTCCTCATACTCAAGACAGCTAACCGGTGCAAGATTCCCCTCCGTCAGCCGCAAAATCATACCTGCCGTATATTCTTCCGGAGGCTTTACCAATTGATAGCCGCCCTGTGGTCCACGGATTGCCCGCACATAACCGGCTTTATTCAGAATCGACACAATCTGCTCTAAATATTTTATGGAAATTCCCTGTCGTGCAGAGATATCTTTTATCCGCACCGGTGTTCCATTGTCATAAATCGCCAAATCTAACATCAAGCGAAGTGCGTATCTCCCTTTTGTTGAAATCTTCATATCTTACACCAAAGCCTTGAATGCTTCTTCAAGGTCATAGATAATGTCATCCGCATTTTCGGTACCGATGGAGAGGCGGATTGTATTTGGCTTGATGCCCTGGTCTGCCAATTCCTCCCGGCTCAGCTGCGAATGTGTTGTGGATGCCGGATGGATTACCAAAGATTTTACATCTGCAACATTTGCCAACAGGGAGAATAATTGTAAATGATCGATGAATTTCTTTGCTTCGGCATCACTTCCCTTAATCTCAAAGGTAAAGATGGAACCTCCACCATTTGGGAAGTATTTTTTATATAATTCCTGCTGCTTTGGATCCTTGGATACAGAAGGATGATTTACCTTTTCTACCAATGGATGATTTTCCAGGTAGTTAACTACTTTTAAAGCATTCTCAACATGTCTTTCAACACGAAGTGACAATGTCTCAAGTCCCTGTAGGAAAAGAAATGCATGAAATGGTGAAAGTGTGGCTCCGGTATCACGGAGAAGAATGGCACGAATTTTCGTGACAAATGCAGCCGGTCCCACTGCTTTTGTAAAGCTGATTCCATGGTAACTTGGATTCGGTGCTGTCAGGGATTCAAATTTTCCACTTGCTTCCCAATCAAATTTACCACTATCTACAATCACTCCACCAATGGCCGTTCCGTGACCTCCGATAAATTTCGTTGCAGAGTGTACCACAATATCCGCACCATACTCAATCGGACGAACAAGGTAAGGAGTTGCGAATGTGTTATCAATCACCAATGGAATTTTATTTTCATGTGCAATCTTTGCAATGGATTCAATATCTACCACATCGGAATTTGGATTTCCCAATGTCTCGATAAAAACAGCTTTTGTATTTTCCTGAATGGCTCCTTTTATTTCTTCAAAATTTTCCGGATCCACGAAAGTTGCACTAATACCATAATCGGTAAGTGTGTGAGCAAGAAGATTATAGGTTCCACCATAAATATTCTTTGCTGCTACGATGTGATCCCCACTGTGAGCAAGATTCTGAATGGTATAAGAAATAGCTGCTGCTCCGGATGCCACTGCCAGTGCCGCAACTCCACCCTCCAATGCTGCGATACGCTGTTCAAACACATCCTCTGTTGGATTTGTCAATCGTCCATAAATATTACCTGCATCGCTCAATCCAAATCTTGCTGCCGCATGCTCACAATTGCGAAATACATAAGATGAGGTCTGATAAATCGGAACTGCTCTTGCATCCGTAGCTGGATCCGGAGACTCTTGTCCAACATGAAGTTGTAGTGTTTCAAATTTGTACTCTCTTTTCTGTGTATCTGCCATAATATTCTCCTCGCTTTCTTCTTTCTTATATTTTTTAATTATGTACTTTCTTTTGATGTTATTACTATAACCCCTTTTTCCTACTTTGTCAATAGGAAAACTAACATTTTTTTATTTTTTGTTACTATTCACAGCGATACAGAATTAGAAACGAATGTGTCGTGTTTACACGTAAGCACACGTTTCTAATTCTGTATCAGGACTGCGAAGCAGTCACTCCACCCTTATAAGCATTCTTAGCTCCGCAAGGAGCGGGACTGAAGCCGCGTAGCGGCGACGAATGCGCATATGGGTGGAGCGGCTGTGAATAGTAACAGTTTTCTTGTCAAAGCCCCAAATGCCTATTTCCCGTTATTTTTGAAAAAAAAATTGTGCCAGGCAATCGTTTTTAAAAACCTTGTCAACGAATACCTGACACAATTCATTCCTTATATAGGACTGTTTTTTGCTACAGTCTCTTGCATTTTCTTATTGGATATAAAAATTATTTATACAATTCAACCAATTTCTGCAAGTGCTCAAAACGTGCCTTTGCAGCTTCCTCAGATTCTTTGAACAGTCTTTCTGCTCTTTCT